>DATMWM010000046.1:0-3798 GCA_035562535.1 Rhodocyclaceae bacterium
GCGTGACGGCGCGGGTGGTCCGCCGCAGCAGTCGCACGCCCAGGCGCTGTTCCAGCGCATCCAGCCGCCGGCCGATGATCGCCGGCGTCACGCCCTGGGCGCGCGCGGCGGCGGAAAGGCCGCCGCGCTGGGCGGTGTCGACGAAGGCCTGGATCTGCTTGAAGCTGTCCATTATTTACTAATTGTAAAAGCTGAATAGCCCGTGGCAGGACTTATCGCTCACCAGACATAGGAATACATTATGCGCCATCACGATGCGGGTTTCCGATGGTCCAGGGCGTTCTCACACTGCTGGTGCTGCAACTGGTCGGCGAGGTGCTCGCCCGCGCATTCCGGCTGCCGGTGCCCGGTCCGGTGATCGGGCTGCTCCTGCTGATCCTGGCCCTGAGCTGGCGCGGCGGTGCGCCGGACTGGCTGACCGAGGCGGCCGAAGGGCTGCTGCGTCACCTGTCCCTGCTCTTCGTTCCGGCCGCAGCGGGCGTCGTCCTGCACCTGGAGCGTCTGCGCGACGAGGCGTTCTCGCTGGGAACGGCGCTGGTCCTGAGCACCCTGCTCGGTCTGGTCGCCGCCGCATGGACGACACGCCGTCTGATGGCGCGCACCGGCCCGGAGGAGGCAGGGCGATGAACCTGCCCCTGTACGAGATCTGGGCCTATCTCCAGCCCACGCCCCTGGTCGGGTTGACGCTGACGCTGGCCGCCTACGTGCTGGCGACCTCGCTCTACGGCCGGGGACGCGAGCATCCGCTGCTCAATCCGGTGCTGCTGGCGGCGCTGCTGATCGCATCGGTCGTCTCGCTCACGCCGCTGGATTACGCCACCTATTTCCAGGGCGCCCAGTTCGTGCATTTCCTCCTCGGCCCTGCCACGATCGCGCTGGCGGTGCCGCTGGTGGCCCGCGGCCGCGAACTGCGCCGGCTGGCCGTCCCGATAGCCGGCGGCATCCTGGCGGGCGGCGTGGTCGCCGCGGGCAGCGCCGTGGCCATCGGCTGGGCGCTCGGCGCCAGCGACCGCAGCGTCTGCCCGCTGGCGCCGAAGTCGATCACCGCGCCGATCGCCATGGGCGTGGCCGAGCGCATCGGCGGCCTGCCCTCGCTGGCGGCGGTGCTGGTGGTCGCCACCGGTATCCTCGGTGCCGTGGCCGGCCCGGCCCTGCTGCGCCGGCTCGGCTTTACCGACGTCCGGGTGATCGGCCTGGCCCTGGGCACCGCCTCCCACGGCATCGGCACCGCCCGCGCCTTCCAGGACGGGCCGCTGTGCGGCAGCTTCGCCGGCCTGGCGATGGCGGTGAACGGGGCCGCCTCGGCACTGCTGATACCGCTGGCTTTTTCCCTGGGAGCGCTGCCTTGAACGGACAGAGGATCCGCGCGGTCGCCTTCGATGCCTACGGCACCCTGTTCGACGTGTATTCGGTCGGTTCGCTGGCCGAGCAGCTCTTCCCCGGCAAGGGGGCCGAGCTCGCCGCATTGTGGCGCCTGAAGCAGATCGAATACACCCAGCTGCGCACCCTGGCCGGGCGCTACAAGCCCTTCTGGGAGCTGACCCGCGATGCCTTGGTGTTTACCTGCCGGCGCCTCGGCCTGGAACTGACCGAGGCGCGGCGCACTCAACTGATGAACCAGTACGCCTGCCTGTCCGCCTTCCCGGAGAACGTGGCCGCGCTCAAGGAACTCAAGGCGCTCGGCCTGCCGCTGGCGATCCTGTCCAACGGCACGCCGCAGATGCTGGACATCGCGGTGAAGAGCGCCGGCATGGCCGGGCTGTTCGACCACGTGCTGTCGGTGGATGCGGTGAAGCGCTACAAGACCGCGCCGGAAGCCTACCGGCTTGGACCGGAGGCATTCGGCGTGCCGGCCGCGAGCATACTGTTCGTCTCGTCCAACGGCTGGGACGTGTGCGGCGCCGCCTGGTTCGGCTATGCCACGTTCTGGATCAACCGCAGCGGCCAGCCGCCCGAGGAACTCGACGTCGCGCCGACCGCCACCGGCAACCGGCTCAGCGACGTCGTGGCTTACGCACGCAGCCGCCGCCAACCCTGAATCCCCTCAACCTCACAGTCACAGGAGAAAACACCATGACCCAGACCCTGCCCCAAGGCGTGGCGATCAACGCGCCGATCACCGCGGAATTCGCCCAGATCCTCACCCCGGAGGCGCTCGCCTTCGTGGCCAAGCTCGCCCGCATGTTCGAGCCCCGCCGCCAGGAACTGCTGGCCGCCCGCGTGGCGCGCCAGAAGGAGCTGGACCGCGGCGTCATGCCCGACTTCCTGCCCGCGACGAAACACATCCGCGAGGGCGACTGGACGATCGCGCCGATCCCGAAGGCCCTGGAATGCCGGCGCGTCGAGATCACCGGCCCGGTCGAGCGCAAGATGATCATCAACGCGCTGAACTCCGGCGCGGACGCCTACATGACCGACTTCGAGGACTCGAACACGCCGAACTGGTTCAACCAGATCCAGGGACAGATCAACGTGCGCGACGCGATCCGCCGCACGATCACGCTCGAATCCGGCGGCAAGCAGTACCGGCTGAACGACAAGGTGGCCACCCTGCTGGTGCGCCCGCGCGGCTGGCACCTGGACGAGAAGCACGTGACTGTGGACGGCAAGCGCATCTCCGGCGGCATGTTCGACTTCGGCCTGTTCATGTTCCACAACGCGAAGGAGCTGATCGCCCGCGGCAGCGGCCCCTACTTCTACCTGCCGAAGATGGAGAGCCACCTGGAGGCGCGGCTGTGGAACGACATCTTCTGCGTGGCCCAGGACGAACTGGGCATCCCGCGCGGCACGATCAAGGCCACCGTGCTGGTCGAGACGATACTGGCCGCCTTCGAGATGGACGAGATCCTCTACGAGCTGAAGGACCATTCCGCCGGCCTGAACGCCGGCCGCTGGGACTACATCTTCAGCTGCATCAAGAAGTTCAAGGTCAACAAGGACTTCTGCCTGGCGAACCGGGGCAGCATCACCATGACCGTGCCGTTCATGCGCGCCTACGCCCTGCTGCTGCTCAAGACCTGCCACAGGCGCAACGCGCCGGCGATCGGCGGCATGAGCGCGCTGATCCCGATCAAGGGCGACCCGGAGGCGAACGACAAGGCCATGGCCGGCATCCGCGGCGACAAGCGGCGGGACGCCACCGACGGCTACGACGGCGGCTGGGTCGCCCACCCCGGCCTGGTCGGCCCGGCGATGGAGGAGTTCGTCGCCGTGCTCGGCGAGCGGCCGAACCAGATCGCCAAGAAGCGCGACGACGTGCAGGTGGCGGGCAAGGACCTGCTCGACTTCCAGCCCGAGCAGCCGATCACCGAGACCGGACTGCGCAACAACATCTCGGTCGGCATCCAGTACCTCGGCTCGTGGCTGGGGGGCAACGGCTGCGTGCCGATCTTCAACCTGATGGAGGACGCGGCCACCGCCGAGATCTCCCGCTCCCAGGTCTGGCAGTGGATCCGCTCGCCCAAGGGCAAGCTGGACGACGGCCGCAAGGTCACCAAGGACCTGGTGCGCGAACTGATCCCGCAGGAGATGGAGAAGATCAAGGGGCTGGTCGGCGAGGCGGCGTACAACGCCACCTACGTCCAGGCGGCGAAGATCTTCGAGGACATGTCCACCTCGGACGACTTCGCCGAGTTCCTCACCCTGCCGCTGTACGAGAAGCTGGACTGAGGCGGGCGCCGCTCGACGGTGGATTACGCGCCTGCGGCGCTAATCCACCCTACGCCAAGTCGCGAGCGCGCAGGGTGGGATAGGCCGCAAGGCCGTATCCCACCGTCGGCGGATGCACGGTCGCTTACG
>DATMWM010000047.1:0-2253 GCA_035562535.1 Rhodocyclaceae bacterium
ACCAACAGCCCGGTCATCATGCAGGCCTCGGCCGGCGCCCGCAAGTACGCCGGCGAGCCCTTCCTGCGCCACCTGATCGAGGCGGCGATCGAGCAGTATCCGGACATTCCCATCGTCATGCACCAGGACCACGGCGTCAGCCCGGCGGTCTGCCAGGCCTCGATCCGCTCCGGCTTCTCCTCGGTGATGATGGACGGGTCGCTCAAGGAGGACGGCAAGACGCCGGCCGCCTACGACTACAACGTGGACGTCACCCGCCGCGTCGTCGAGATGGCGCACGCCGTCGGCGTGTCGGTCGAGGGTGAACTCGGCTGCCTGGGCTCGCTCGAGACCGGCATGGCCGGCGAGGAGGACGGCGTGGGCGCCGAGGGCACGCTGGACCACTCCCAGCTTCTCACCGACCCGGAGGAAGCCGCCCAGTTCGTCAAGGCCACCGGCGTGGACGCCCTGGCGATCGCCATCGGCACCTCCCACGGCGCCTACAAGTTCACCCGTCCGCCGACAGGCGACATCCTGGCGATCGGCCGGATCAAGGAAATCCACAAGCGCATCCCGAACACCCACCTGGTGATGCACGGATCCTCCTCGGTGCCGCAGGAGTGGCTCAAGATCATCAACGATTACGGCGGCGACATGGGCCAGACCTACGGCGTGCCGGTCGAGGAGATCGTCGAGGGCATCAAGCACGGCGTGCGCAAGGTCAACATCGACACCGACCTGCGCATGGCCTCCACCGGCGCGGTACGCAAGTTCCTCGCCGAGAACCGCAAGGAGTTCGACCCGCGCAAGTTCCTCGCCGTGACCGTCAAGGCGATGAAGGAGATCTGCAAGGCGCGCTACGAGGCCTTCGGCACCGCCGGCAACGCCTCGAAGATCAAGGCCGTGTCGATGGACAAGATGGCCGACCGCTACAAGAAGGGCGAGCTGAATCCGGTCGTGAAATGAGCGTCCGCGCTTAGCAAACCGGGGGTCGCCGACGGCGGCCCTTTTTTTTCGAGGCGAGTCTATGGAGCTGGATACCGTCAGGCTGTCGCGGTTGAGGCGCATCTTTCACGGCGGGTTGAACCTGGTCGAATACGCCGGACTGCTGGTGATCGCCTTCGCCACCACCGTGGCCATGTACCGGGAAGTCATGGTCATGTTCGAGGCGGGCAAGGTCGACCTGAGCGATCTGCTGCTGATGTTCCTGTATCTCGAAGTGCTCGCCATGGTCGGGCGCTATTTCGAGTCCGGCCAGCTCCCGGTCCGCTTCCCGCTCTACATCGGCATGGTGGCGCTGGCCCGCTATCTGATCCTCGACCTCAAGCAGCTTAGCGAGCTGCGCATGCTGGCGGTCGCCGCCGCCATCCTGCTCCTCACCCTGGCCGTGCTCGCCATCCGCTACGGCCACGTCAAGTTCCCCTACCGCGAGGATGCCACGGAACGCGGCGCGAAACGGACCTATGGCCGCGAGTGAGCTGCGCGCGCTGATCTTCGACATGGACGGCACGCTCGCCGACACCGAGCGCGACGGCCATCGCGTGGCGTTCAACCGCGCCTTCCGGGACTTCGGCCTGGACTGGGAATGGGACGTGGCAACCTACGGCGAGCTGCTCAGGGTAAGCGGCGGCAAGGAGCGGCTCGCGCGCTACATCGAGCGCTACCGGCCGGATTTTCCCGCGGCCGGCCGCGACGACCTGATCGGCAGGCTGCACCGGGCGAAGACCGCCCGTTTCGCTGAGATCCTGGAATCCGGCGGCATACCGCTGCGCCCGGGGGTCGCCAGGCTGATCGCCGAGGCGAGGGCCGCGGGCCTGCGGCTCGCGATCGCCACGACGGCGGCATTCGACGCCGTGCTCGCCCTGCTGCGCACCTCGCTGGGCCCGGACAGTCCGGACTGGTTCGACGCGATCGGCGCCGGAGAGACGGTCGCCCGCAAGAAGCCGGCCCCCGACGTCTACCTGTGGGTGCTCGCCCGGCTGGGCCTCACGCCGGACGAGGCACTGGTCATCGAGGACTCGCGCAACGGCCTGCTGGCGGCACGCGGCGCGGGGCTGACCACGATCGTCACGGTAAGCGATTACACGCGGCAGGAGGACTTCGCCGGCGCACGGCTGGTGATCTCGGACCTGGGCGAGCCTGCCGCTGCGTTCGCCGTGCTGCGGGGCGACGCTGCGGGATACACGTTCGCCAGCCTGGAGGCGTTCCGGGCCTGGCACGCATCCGCCAAGGTTCAGCGCGGACAGTCGAACACGTAGGTGCCGAGCACGTCGT
>DATMWM010000048.1:0-2424 GCA_035562535.1 Rhodocyclaceae bacterium
GGGGGTGCGGGCTCAGCGGGCGATAAACGGCGCGCTCCATCGATCTCTCCTAAACGGTTGGTCTTGTTCGGGGCGGCCGGTGGGCGGCCGGGGAACATTCTACACAGCCGCCACGGGAGCGGGCCGCTGCATTAGCGGTACAGGAGGAACGGCTCGCGCTCCTCCCGCCAGGAAGCCTCGCCCGCCGCCGCCAGGTTTTCCAGATCGCCGGCGTCCGCAGCCGGGTCGTCCACCCAGCGGCGCAGGCGCTCGCCGCCGTTGATCAAGTCGATCGCCAGGCGCTCGCGCTCGTACTCGTAGGGAAAGTCGCGCCAGAGTGCGTAGTCCGGCCGCAGGCCGCGCAGCGCCTTGAACGCGGCGGCCATCAGCCGCCAGGGGCGGAAGGCGGCGTGGTCGTAGGCCGGATCGTCGACATGGATCTGCACGCCGGCGCACAGCTTGCCGGCGTGCTTGTGAAAGGTCGGCTCGAACCAGCATTCGCGCAGCCGGCAGCCGCGCAGCCAGTGCGGCGCGATCCGCGCCATGCCGGCGAGCAGGGCGCGCGCCTCCAGGTCCGGGGCGCCGAAGAGTTCCAGCGGACGGGTGGTGCCGCGCCCCTCGGAAAGCGTGGTGCCCTCGAGCATGACCGTGCCGGCGTAGCAGCGCGCCATCGACAGGTTGGGGGCGTTCGGGCTCGGGTTCACCCAGGCGCGGCTGCCGAGCGGCCAGCCGTATCCCGGCGCTTTGTCCGGCGCCCAGCCCTGCATCGTCACCACCTCGCAGTCCACGTCCAGTTCGAGCGTGCGCACGAACCAGCGCGCCAGTTCGCCCAGGGTCAGCCCGTGGCGCATCGGCAGCGGTCCGGCGCCGACGAAGCTCTCCCAGCCGGGCTCCAGGCGCAGGCCCTCCACCGGGCGGCCGGCGGGGTTCGGCCGGTCCAGCACCCACACCGCCTTGCCGTGCCGCGCGGCCGCCTCGAGCACGTAGCGCAGGGTGGTGATGAAGGTGTAGATGCGGCAGCCTAGGTCCTGCAAGTCCACGAGCAGCACGTCGAAGCTGTCCATCATGGCGGGCGTGGGCCGGCGCACCTCGCCGTAGAGGCTGAACACCGGGATGCCGTGCACCGGATCGCGGTAGTCGGCGGACTCCACCATGTTGTCCTGCTTCTCGCCGCGCAGGCCGTGCTGCGGACCGAAGGCGGCGCTCAGCCGGATGCCGGGAAGCGCGGCCAGCGCGTCCAGGGAATGCGCGAGGTCGCGGGTGACCGAGGCCGGGTGGGCGAGCAGCGCCACGCGCCGGCCTTCTAGCGGGCGGCGCAGCACGGGCTCGTCGATCAGCCTGTCGATGCCGAATTTCATCCGCGGGTCTCCCCAGGACGCGGCCCCGCCCGGTCGAAGAGCAGCACGAACGAATCGGGATGGTGGAAGTCCGGCTCGACTGCCGGATGCCCCAGCGCCCAATAGCTGCGCGCCCCGTCCCGGTCCTCGATCACCGCCGACAGGGCAAGGCGCAGCGGCCCGGCAGGCAGGCAGGCATCGTCGAGGGCCGCTTCGAGTTCGAAGCCGTGCGCGTCGCGGCGCAGGCGGATCGCCGGATCGCGGGTATCGGCCGGCCTCATGTTCCGCCGGTAGCCGTCGAAATCGTAGGCCGCCCAGGCGCCGGAGGGCGAGAAGTTGAACTCCCGGTAAGCCTCCGAGCCTGCCGCGGCGACGAACGCCTCGAAGCAGGTGTGCTCCCAGAGCCGGTCCGCCCGGACCGGCGGCTAAGGGTGCGGGATCCGCAGTCCGTCGGTCCCGCCCTGCACGGAATAGCGCAGCCGGAGCGATCCGGGCGGAACGAGCCGAACGCAACCAACCACGGCGAGCGCCGGGCGAGACGGCGATGCCGGGTGACAGGCGAGCGGGCGGCGGCTGTCGGAAGGTTCGGTCATGCGTTCTCCGGCGAAGGCGCGAGTATATCGCTGGGGAACACGCTGCTCCGTGAACGCACCCGGCGCCGCACTGCTGCGGCGCCGGGCGGGGATCGCGTCGGCGGGCGGCCGGATTATGCCGTCAGGATCGCCGCGCGCTCAGCGCGGCCCGATAGCGCCGTTGGCCACGCGCACCTTGTCGCCGGCACGCCAGACCGGCGCCTGGTCCTGGGTGACGACCTGCGTGCCACCGTCCTCGAAGCGCACCAGCACCTCGTACTTGGTGGCCGAGCGGGCGCTCTTCTCGACCTGGTGCCCGGCGAATGCGCCGCCCAACGCGCCGGCCACGGTGGCAACCTTCTTGCCGGTGCCGCCGCCGACCTGGTGGCCGAGCACGCCGCCGAGCACGCCGCCGGCCACCGCGCCCAGACCGGAACCTTCGCCCTCCTGCTTGACCTCGCGCACGCTCTCGACCACCGCGCAGTCGTAGCAGGGCTTGGGCGCGGGCGCCGCCGCCGGGACTGGTTCCACCGGGC
>DATMWM010000049.1:0-5280 GCA_035562535.1 Rhodocyclaceae bacterium
GGCGCCTTGCGCCTGCACAGGCCCGCCGCCTCGAGCGCGGCGGCGGCTGCGCCGGTGGCGAGCAGCGTGAGCCGGGCCGGAATCTCGACCGGTTCGCCGCCGCGCACGCGCCGGAAGGTCGCGCCGCGCACCGTGTCCGCCTGCCGCAGCACCCCGACGAACTCCAGGGGCGCCTCGAAGCGCGCGCCGGCCGCGATTGCGGCTTCGCGCAGACGCGCGTCGAGGACGCGGCGCGGCAGGCAGGCCAGTAGGCCATCGATGTCCACATGGCTGCGGTCGGGCGCGTGGATGCGCAGCCTGGCGAGCCGCCGCGCCCCCGCGAGCACCTGGGCGTCGATGCCGAGCCGCCCCAGCGCCGCCAGCGCATCCGGGATGAGCGCATCGCCGCATACCTTGTCGCGCGGGAATTCGTGGCGGTCGGCGAGCAGCACGGAATGGCCGCGGCGGGCGAGCGACAGGGCGGCGGCGCACCCGGCCGGGCCGGCGCCGATCACCAGGGCGTCCAGGGGTGGGTTCAAGCGGCGCCGCGCCTCCCCGGTGTCGGACCGCTCACAGCTCGTCGTACTTGACCGCCCGGCCGCGAGCCTTCTCGGCCGGATACTTGCGTGCGTTGATCGCGATCTTGGCGTCGGCCGCGGCGAGCAGGTCGACGCCGAGGGTGTCCGCCAGGCGCACCAGGAAGATCAGCACGTCGGCCATCTCCTGCTCCACCTGGCTGCGTTTTTCCGGCGCCAGCCCGCCGCTTTCCTCCGCGGTGAGCCACTGGAAGTGTTCGAGCAGTTCGCCGGCCTCGACCATCACCGCGATCGCCAGATTCTTGGCCGAATCGGTTCGCTCCCAGCCGCGCTCGGCGGCGAACGCACGCAGCCGTGCGGCCAGGGCCTGCAGTTCGTTTTCGGGCACGCTCGGGGCTCCGGGCAAATGGCATTCGAGCGGCCGACGTTAACCGCGCGCCGCGCCGCCCGTCAAGCGCCGACGGCTGTCGCCGGCAGCCGACAAACGCGTTTGCGGCGCGCTGCGCCCTCTGTTAGCTTGCGCGGCGTTTTGCCCGGAAGGCGGCAGGGGCGTCGCCGCCGCGGGCTCGATCGGAGGATTCCCGAGATGCGAAACAGTCGAAGGACAGGCGTGGTTTTCCTGGCGGTCGTACTGGCGGTTGCGCTGCCGGCCGTGGCGCAGGATGCCCGGACGGCCCTGGGCGGCGGTCTGGGCGCGGCCGCCGGCACGGCGCTCGGCCAGGCGGTCGGCGGCTCGACCGGCAGCGTGGTCGGCGGCGCCGTGGGCGGCGCGGTCGGCGGTGCCGCCACGTCCCGCGGCGAGGCTCGCACGGGCGCGGCGATCGGCGGCGCGATCGGCGGCGGCACCGGCGCCGCGGTGGGCCGCTCTGCGGGCGGCAGCACCGGCGCCGTGATCGGCAGCGGCGTGGGCGGCGCGGCCGGCGCCCTGGTCGGCGCGAACATCACCGACCGGCCCTCGCGGCGCGTCGAGGAACGGGTGGTCTACGTCCGCGAGGACTCCTACTACCTGAAGCAGAAGAAGCACAAGCACAAGCATCGGCACAAGCACGACGATTGATCGTCCCTGGGGCGGCGTCCGCCGCCCCGCCCGCAACACCCGTTTTCCCTGCAGCCCCGCGTTTTGCCAGGTCGCCGCACCCGGCCGAATCCGGCCGATGGCGTAGAATTACGCTTTTTTGTCGGGCCGACCGCTCGCGCGCCTGGAATCACTGAGAACGGGAGAAGAAGCAAATGCCGAAATACGCCACCGAAGCCATCCGCGCCGTCGCGCTGGTGGGACATGCCGGGGCTGGAAAGACGACGCTGGCCGAAACCCTGCTGGCGCGCACCGGCGCCATCGCCGCGCCGGGCAGCGTCGAGAAGGGCAGCACGGTCTGCGATTTCGATCCGCTGGAGAAGTCGTCGGGCCATTCGATCAACGCCTCGCTGGTCAATTTTGCCCACGAGAACGTCCATATCCATCTGATCGACACCCCCGGCTACCCGGACCTGGTCGGACAGGCGGTCAGCGCGCTTGCGGCGGTGGAAACCGCGCTGGTGGTGATCGACGCGACCACCGGCATCGAGCTGAACACGACGCGCATGATGCGCTGGGCCAAGGACCGCGGGCTGTGCCGCATGATCGTGGTGAACAAGATCGACGCGGACGATGTCAACCTGCCCGGGCTGGTCGCCGAGATCCGCGAGCGATTCGGCAAGGAGTGCATGCTGCTCGACCTGCCGGCGCACGACCGGCACGACGTGGTCGAGGTGCTGGAGCACGACGATGGAGACGCGGACTTCGATTCGGTGGCCGCCGCGCACCGCGCGCTGATCGACACCCTGGTCGAGGAGGATGAAACCCTGCTCGCGCGCTACCTGGAGGAGGGCGAGGATCCGGCGCCGGGCGAGTTGCATGCGCCCTTCGAGAAGGCGCTGCGCGAGGGCCATCTGGTGCCGGTCCTGTTCGTCTCGGCGAAGACCGGCGCCGGGGTCGACGAACTGCTGCACGTCCTGTCCGCCCTGGCGCCGAATCCCGCCGAGGGCAATCCGCCGCCGTTCTACAAGGGCGAGCCGGGCGACGCGAACGCCGAGGCCTTCCACGCCGAGCCGGACCCGTCGAAGCACGTGCTCGCCCACGTGTTCAAGGTGGTGATGGATCCCTATGTCGGCAAGGTCGGTATCTTCCGCGTATATCAGGGCACGATTGCCAAGGATTCCCAGCTCTTCGTCGGCGATAGCCGCCGCCCGTTCAAGGTCGGCCACCTGTACCAGATCCAGGGCAAGGACTACGTCGAGACCGACAGCCTGGTGCCCGGCGACATCGGCGCCATCGCCAAGGTCGACGAGATCGAGTTCGACGCGGTGCTGCACGACTCGCACGACGAGGACCACATCCATCTCAAGCCGCTGCAGTTCCCCAAGCCGATGCACGGCCTGGCGGTCGAGCCCAAGCGCAAGGGCGACGAGCAGCGCATCTTCGAGATCCTGCACAAGCTGGAGATCGAGGATCCGTGCTTCCAGGTGGAGCGGCACCCGACCACCAACGAGACGGTGATCCGCGGCCTGGGCGAGCTGCACCTGCGCAGCAAGCTGGAGAAGATGGCCAACCAGTTCAAGCTGGAGGTCACCACCAACCCGCCGAAGGTTCCCTACCGGGAAACCATCACCAAGCCGGCCGAGGGCCATCACCGGCACAAGAAGCAGACCGGTGGGGCCGGCCAGTTCGGCGAGGTGTACCTGAAGATCGAGCCGCGCGAGCGCGGCGCCGGCTTCGAGTTCCTCGACCAGACCAAGGGCGGCGTGATCCCGAACGTGTTCATGCCGGCGGTGGAGAAAGGCGTGCGCCAGGCCCTGGACGAGGGCGGCATCGCCGGCTATCCGGTCGAGGATCTGCGGGTCATCGTCTACGACGGCAAGAGCCACCCTGTGGACGGCAAGGAAGTGGCGTTCGTTTCCGCCGGCCGCAAGGCGGTACTGGACGCGATCGCCAAGGCCGGTCCGATCGTGCTCGAGCCGATCGTCAACATCGAGATCTCGGCGCCGGAGCGCTACATGGGCGACCTGGCCTCGGACCTCTCCGGGCGCCGCGGCCAGGTGACCGGCACCGAGTCGCACGGCGGCGATGCCATCGCCATCCTCGGCCAGGTGCCGCTCTCCGAGCTGTCGGACTACCAGTCGCGGCTGCGCTCGATGACCGGCGGCCACGGCTCCTACTCGGTCGATTTCTCGCACTACGCACCGGTGCCGCCGCAGGTCCAGCAGCAGCTCGCCTCGCAGTTCAAGCGGGCGGCGGAAGAGGACTGAGCTGCGTCCCGGCCGGCCGCCCGCGCCCTAGCGCGGGCGGCCTTCGCCGAGGAACAACTCCGGATCGACGGTGGTCCGGTTCAGGATCACGCTCCAGTGCAGGTGCGGGCCAGTGGCCCGCCCGCTCATGCCGGACAGGCCCAGCCGCTGTCCCTTGGCCACGGCCTCGCCGCGGCGCACGTCGATGCGTTCCAAGTGGCAGTACATGGTGATCAGCCCCTGGCCATGGTCGACGAACACCGTGTGACCGTTGAAGAAGAAGTCGCCGGTCTCTGCCACAACGCCGCCGGCGGCGGCGAATACCGGGGATCCCGCCGCCACCGCCAGATCGAGCCCCGAGTGCGGATTGCGCGGCTCGCCGTTGAACACGCGGCGCAGGCCGAACCGGCTGGACAGCGGACCGTCCGCCGGCGCGCGGAAATCGAGATCGACGCCCGGTTCGTCGCGGAAGCGCTGCTTGACCTGCTCCACCACGCGCCGCTCGCGCTCGATGCGATCCAGGTCCTCGGGCGGCGGTGTGACCTTGCGCTTGTCCTTGATGGTCAGACGCTGTTCCGGATAGGCCTTGTCGGCCACGGTGAAACTGCGCTCCGTGGCCGGGGCACCCGAGACCTCGATTTCGTAGGTGCCGGGCTTCAGTGCGAGCGGCAGTCCGACCAGCGCAAGCCAACCGTCCGGCCGTGGCACCACCATGACGCGCGTTCCCTGGAAGCTCACCTGCGGTGGCGTGCCGGCGGGCGCCTCGCCCGCCGGGACCTTCAGAATCGCGATCCCGCCGGGAACGCGCGCGTCCCGGGGCATGGCGAGGGCTGGGCCGCCCGGCGCGACGCAGGCCGCGGCGCCGAGGGCAACGATGCGCAAGAATGTCCGGAAAAGCGGGTTCAAGAGACTGCCCGGGGAAGCTCCGGTGCCGATCATACCCGTCCCAAGTTCGCCGAACGGGCCGTCCGTCCCGCCACCAGCTCCGATCCTTAATCTTCGTCAAGCACTCGGGCGCGGCAGGCACTAGACTTGCAGCCGTTTTGTTTGGGGGGAGGAAGGCATGCTCACGATGCAATGGACCGCCGGTTTCGAACTGGGCGTCGCACCCATGGACCGGACGCACCGGGAATTCGTCGATCTCTACAACGCCGTGAAGGAAGCGGTCGATGGCGGCTTTCTGGCGCGCGTCGACGAGTTGATCGGCCATACGGAGGCGCATTTCGAGCAGGAGAACCGCTGGATGGACCAGGTCCGCTTCCCCCCGATCGCCTTCCACAAGGGAGAGCACGCGCGCGTGCTCGACTGGTTGCGGCAGATTCGCGGCGCGGCCGCGGGTGGCGATTCCGCGGGTGCGCGCGACCAGTTGGCCCAACTTCCGCAATGGTTCGAAAACCACGCCGCCACCATGGACGCGGCGCTGGCCTATTACATTCGCACCACCGGGTACCAGCCCTGAGGTAGAGCCGGACCCGGGCCGCGCTCGATTCCGGCCGCCCGG
>DATMWM010000050.1:0-7169 GCA_035562535.1 Rhodocyclaceae bacterium
CCAGGTCGGTGCCCACCGCGGTCACCGGCGGCACGCCGAACAGCAGCACCAGCAGCGGTGTCATCAGCGATCCGCCGCCTACACCGGTCAGACCGACGACCGTGCCGACGACGAACCCTGCGAGCGTGTAACCGAAATCCATGGCGGCCTTCCTGTTGAGTCGAGGTTCATGCTATCGGCCACTCATAGGCCCGTGAAATACTTTGATGTTAGTATTTAATAACCTCTGGTTATTTAAGACGCTCTCGGGGGCCGCGCATGAACCTCCAGCAGTTGAAGTACGTCAGGGAAGTGGCGCGCCGAGGGCTGAACGTGTCCGACGCCGCCGAGGCGCTCTACACCTCGCAGCCGGGCGTGTCCAAGCAGATCCGGCTGTTCGAGGAGGAACTCGGGGTGCGCATCTTCGTGCGCCGCGGCAAGCGCATCGTCGGCGTGACCGACCCGGGCCACGAGGTGCTGGCCATCGCCGAGCGCCTGCTGCAGGACGTGGACAACCTCAAGCAGGTGGGCGCCGAGTTCGGCGCGGACGCGGCCGGCAGCCTGACCATCGCCACCACCCACACCCAGGCCCGCTACGTGCTGCCGCGCATGATCCCGGAATTCGTGCGCCGCTATCCCGGCGTGCGGCTGTCGCTGCACCAGGGCAGCCCGACCCAGATCTGCGAGCAGGTGCTGGCGGGCGCGGCGGACATCGCCATCGCCACCGAGGCGATCGAGCACTACGCGGACCTGGTCATGCTGCCCTGCCACCAGTGGAACCGCTGCGTGATCGCCCCGCCCGGCCACCCGATTTTCGAGGCCGAGCCGCTGACCCTGGAGGCGATCGCCCGCCACCCGATCGTCACCTACGACTTCGCCTTCGCCGGCCGCAGCCAGGTGAACAAGGCGTTTGCCGCGCGCGGCCTGCAGCCGACGGTGGTGCTCACGGCGATCGACGCGGACATCATCAAGACCTACGTCGCGCTCGGCCTGGGCGTGGGCATCGTCGCCGCCATGGCCTACGACGAGAGCGCCGACCGGAACCTGCGGGCGGCCGACGCCTCCCATCTCTTCGAGTGGGCCACCACCCGCATCGGCGTGCGCCGCGGCGCCTACCTGCGCGGCTACGCCTACGCCTTCATCGAGCTGTTCGCCCCGCACCTCGGGCGCAAGGCGGTCGAGGCGGCGCTGCGCGGCGGTGGTTCCGATCCCGGCCTCTGAAGCGATCATCCCGTGGGTAGGGTGGTAGGGTGGAATAGCGCCGCAGGCGCGTATTCCACCATCCTGCGTCGGCCATTGCCGAAACGGTGGAATACGGCGCGGTGCGCCTATTCCACCCTACCCGCGGCTTGGCGCCGTGCCGGACCATCGTCAAGCGCCCACGGCCAGTGCCGTCAACCGGCCATTCGGGACGACGCAGGGGACGGCGATGGAGTTCGACTGGTTGACTGCTCCGCTGTGGATCGGCGGCGCATTGCTCGTGCTGGTCGCGGCCCGCTACGCTGTCGTCCTCGAACTGCTGCTGCGGCTGCGTTTCGACCGCGGGCGCTCGATCCCGCTGCGGCGGGAGCAAGTGCCCCGGAACGTGCGCGAGATCCTGGACGTGCCCGCACGGCAGCTAGTGGACTTCGGCTTCGAGTACCGCGTCTCGCAGGCGATCCGGGACGGTCTGGTCTCCACCCGGGGCAAGCCGCTGTTCGCCGACCTGTACCACCACCCCGGCGAGCATTGCCACGCCGCGGTCACCCCGGCCGAGGAACCCGAGCCGGGCGCCGTGTGCGCCGTCGAGTTCCTCACCTGCTATGCCGACGGCCGCCAGCTCACCACGCTCAACCGCAGGTTGCACACGATTCCGGCGCTGCCGCCGGACTGGCTGGCCGAGGACCGCTATCTCGCCAGCCTGGACGAGCAATGGGCGCTGCACCGGGAGCGCATGGCCGCGCTCGACGGGGCCGAGCCGATCGACGACCCGCTGGAACCCTGGCGGCGCACCGCCAGGCTGCGCGCCGGTTACCGCGAACACCTCGTCGCGCTCGGGCTTGCCCGCCAGGTGCCCGGCCAGGACATCTGGCGGTTCACGCTGCGCGGGGCCTGGCGTTTCCTGCGCGGCCTCACCGAGGGCGCCAGGCGGGCGGCGCGGACCAAGCCGGCGCCGGCGGGCGAGTCGCCGCGCGTGCTGGCGCTGGCGGACGCTTTCGCCTTCGGCCGCTCGGTCGCGGCGGCCGACAACGCGCCGGCGAACCGGCCGGTACGGCTCCTGCTGTTCGTGGCCAGCGCGCTCGCCGGCGCGCTGGCCTTCGGCGTGGCCCTTTCGTGGCAGATCGTGCCGGTGCTGCTCGGCGTGCTGCTGTTCCACGAACTCGGCCACCTCGCGGCGATGCGCCTGGCGGGTTACCGCGACCTGGGCGTGTTCGTCATACCCCTGCTCGGCGCGGTGGCCACCGGCCGCAAGGACGATGCCACGCCCTGGCAGCGCGTCTTCGTCTATCTGGCCGGCCCGGTGCCCGGGCTGGTGCTCGGCGCCGCCTGCCTGCACTACGCCTTCCGGACCGGTGGCGACCTGCAGTTCTGGTTGCTGCAGGTCGGCGCGATGGCGCTCGCGCTGAACCTGTTCAACCTCCTGCCCTTCGTTCCGCTGGACGGCGGCCGGGTGGTGGAGACGCTGCTGTTCGTCCGCTACCCGCGGTTGAGGGCGGCCTTCGTCGCCGTCAGCGCCGCCCTGCTCCTGGCCGGCGGGATCCTGCTCGGCGACTGGGTGCTGACGCTGGTCGGCGTGCTGGTCACTCTCGCCCTGCCTGGCGAACTGCGGGTTGCCGGACTGGTGCGCTCGCTCGCCCGGCGCCGCGCCTCGTTCGCCGGGCGCCGCGACAAGGCGGCGCGCGCGGTGTTCGGCGCACTGGCGGCGTCGGGTCGCAGCGCCAGGCTCGGCTTCCAGGCCCGCGTCCGCCTCGCCAAGTCAGCGCTTGCTCTCCTGGCGCAGCGCGCGCCCAGGCCGATCGAGTCGGTTCTCGGCCTGGCGCTCTACGCCGCGGCGACAGCGCTGCCCCTGGCCTCGCTGCTGGCGAGCGAGCCGATGTTGATGCTGGCCGGTTCGGCGGCGATCGCCTCGGCCGGCATCGCCGGACCGACTGCCGCCCCGGCGCCGGACTGGGAGGCCCGCCTGGCCTCTGCCGCGGACGACGCTGCGCGCTGGCAGGCGAGCTTCGAGGCCGGCCGCTGGCACGAGGACGCCGAGGACCATGCCGCAGCGCAGCGCTGGTTCAGCCGCGCTTTGGACGCTGCCGCGGCATTCCCGCCGGACGACCTGCGCGTGCTGGACGCCAAGATCGCGCTGGCGCGCAACGCCGACGAAGGCGTCGACCCGGTCCCGCTCTACCGCGAGGTGCTTCCGGGCGTCGAGCGGCTCCAGGGTGGAGACCGGTCGAGGCTGGCCGAGGTGCTGGAGGCGCTGCACTACGCCGAGCCGGAACTGCCCGCCGCGGAGCGCATCGCTCGCCTGGAAACGGCGCTGGCCGTGCGCGAGTCGCTGCCGGAGACGGCCGACTACCGCGTCTACGCCACCCGGCGCGAACTGGCCGGACTGCTCGACCGCGCCGGCGAGGCCGGCCGCGCCGAGGCGCTGCTGCGCGAGAACGCCTTGCCCCAGCCCCGGGCGCGCGAGGCCGGGTTCGGCCTGCAGACGATGGCGCGCCGGGAACTGGCCTGGTTCCTGATCGCGCACGACCGTCCCGCCGAGGCCGAGACGCTGCTCGCGCATGTCGTCGCGGCCCTGGGCGAAGGCGGTTCGGGGGTGCAGGCCGAGGACGGCCTGCGCGTGGCGCTCGCCTGGGCGCAGCTTGCCCAGGGCAGGGGCGACGAGGCGGAGGAGACGCTGCGCGGCCTGCTCGACCGCCCGGTGCATAGAGGCGCGAACCGGCCGGGTCTGGCCGGGCTGGACGTCCTGCTGGACCTGGCCGAGGTTGCCCACCGGCGCGGCGACCGCGAGGCCGAGGCGAAATGGCTGGCGCAGGCCGGCGAGGTGCTGCGCGCCTTGCCGGCCCCGGTCGCCGAGAACCTGCGCGCCCGCCGCTACAGCGCGCTGGTCGAGGCCGGGCAGGGGTGGGAGACCGTGCGCTGGCAGCGCCACGCCGAACTCGCCGCCAGGCTCTGAGCGCCGCTCAGTGGTGAAGGATCTTCGACAGGAACAACTGCGCCCGCTCCGAGCGCGCCTGGCCGAAGAAGGCTTCCTTGGCGGCGTCCTCGACGATGCGGCCCTGGTCCATGAAGATCACGCGATGCGCCACCTTGCGGGCGAAGCCCATCTCGTGGGTCACCACCATCATGGTCATGCCTTCCCTGGCCAGTTCGACCATGACGTCGAGCACCTCGTTGATCATCTCCGGGTCGAGCGCCGAGGTCGGCTCGTCGAAGAGCATGCAGATCGGGTCCATCGCCAGCGCCCGGGCGATCGCCACGCGCTGCTGCTGACCGCCCGAGAGCTGCCCGGGAAACTTGCGGGCGTGCGCCTTCATGCCGACGCGATCGAGCATCTTCATGCCGCGCTCGTTGGCCTCGTCGCGGCTGCGGCCGAGCACCTTGATCTGGGCGAGGTTCAGGTTCTCGGTGATGCTCATGTGCGGGAACAGTTCGAAGTGCTGGAACACCATGCCGACGTGGGCGCGCAGCTTCGAGAGATTCGTCTTCGGGTCGGTGATCGCGATGCCGTTCACCTCGATCTCGCCCTGCTGCACCGGCTCCAGGCCGTTGACGCACTTGATCAGGGTGCTCTTGCCCGAACCCGAGGGGCCGCACACCACCACCACCTCGCCCTTGTCGATCCGCGTGCTGCATTCGGCAAGCACCTGGAAGCTGCCGTACCACTTCGACACGTTGCGGATCTCGATCATGCTCATACGGCATACCTCGACTGCAGCCGCCTGACCAGCAGCGACAGGGCGTAGGAAACGGTGAAATAGACCAGCGCGGCGAACACGTACATCTCCACCAGGCGGCTGTCGCGCTGCGCCACCTTGCTGGCCGCACCGAGGAAATCGGTCACCGAGAGCACGTAGACCAGCGAGGTGTCCTGGAAGAGGATGATCGTCTGGGTGAGCAGCACCGGCAGCATGTTGCGGAACGCCTGCGGCAGGATGACGTGGCGCATCGCCTGGCCGTAGTTCAGGCCGAGCGCGTAGGCCGCCGCCACCTGTCCGCGCGGGATGCTCTGGATGCCGGCGCGGATGATTTCGGCATAGTAGGCGGCCTCGAAGATGGTGAAGGTGATGAAGGCCGAGCGGTCCGGTCCGATCGCCACCGGCGTCGGGCTGCCGCTCGCCCACTGCGCGATCAGCGGCACCAGGAAGTAGAACCAGAAGATCACCAGGATCAGCGGGATCGAGCGCAGCAGATTCACGTAGCCGGCCGCCGCCAACGCCAGCGGCCTGATCGACGACAGCCGGGCCATCGCCAGCAGGGTGCCCAGCACGATGCCGCCGCTCATCGCCACCAGCGTCAGGGTCAGGGTGTATTGCATCCCCTTCCACAGGTAGGGCAGCGAGCGGACGACGACGTCGAAATCGAAGTCGGACATCACTTCGCCCCGCCGGCGATGTAGCCGGGCACGTGGCTGCGCCGCTCGACGAAGGCCATCAGCCTGTTCACCGCGAAGGCCACGGCGACGTAGAGCACGGTGGCGGCGGTGAAGGTCTCGAAGCCCTGGAAGGTGTATTCGTTCATCGCCCGGGCCTGGGCGGTCAGTTCCAGCAGGCCGATGGTCAGCGCCACCGAGGAGTTCTTGAAGATGTTCATGAACTCCGAGGTGAGCGGCGGGACGATGATGCGGAATGCCATCGGCAGCAGCACGTGGCGGTAGGTCTGCGGCAGCGTCAGCCCGAGCGCCCGCCCGGCCATCCACTGCCCGCGCGGCAGCGAATTGATCCCGGCGCGCACCTGCTCCGCCACCCGCGCCGAGGTGAAGAAGCCGAGCGCCACCACCGCGGTCCAGAACTCGGGAAAGGGCAGGTCCTGCTTGAGGAACACCTGCGCCGGCTGCGGCAGGAACTCCGGCAGCACGAAGAACCACAGGAACATCTGCACCAGCAGCGGGATGTTGCGGAACAACTCGACGTAAGCGTTGCCCAGGCGCACCAGCCAGCGCATCGGCGTGGTGCGCACCACGCCGACCAGCGCGCCCAGCGTGAGCGCGATCACCCAGGCGAGCAGCGAGGTGGCCACCGTCCAGCCCAGGCCGGAGACAAGCCACTCCCAATAGACACCCTCGCCGGCCGCCACCGGCTCCCAGAAGATGTTCCAGTTCCAGTTGTAGTTCACGCGATGCCGGGCGCTGCCAGGAGCGGCCGTTGCCTCCCGGCGAATATCGCCGCAAAGGTGATGGCGGCTCGCATGGCCGGCTCGTCCCCGCAGGTTTTTGCGTCGCAGGTCATGTGCGGCTGGTGGTTCGATGTCACGGCCGAGGCCCCAGGATCGCGGCAGACATGGACTCGAATGTTACTGCGTTCGGCGCGCTGTGCCACCGGTGCAGGCTGGCACAGGGCGATGTCCGTGTTCCACGGACGGCAGGAACGGTGGACCATGCGCCCGCGGCGCCGATCAACCCTGCACTTGTGTGCTGCACCGCTCGACGGAGGGGGCGGTGCGGGCGCTGGCATAATGCCGGCCGGGCGCGGGAAGCGCCGGTGATTCAACATGGGCCTGCTGGAAAACTCGCTGCTGATCCTGGCGCTGATCGCTGCCAGCGCCTTCTTTTCGGTGTCCGAGATCTCGCTGGCCGCTGCGCGGCGCCTGAAGCTGGAACAGATGCGCGACGACGGCGAGCCGCGCGCCGCGCAGGTGCTGCAGCTCCAGGACCGCCCCGGGCAATTCTTCACCGCCGTGCAGATCGGCCTGAACGCGGTGGCCATCCTGGCCGGCGTGCTCGGCGAGGGCGCCTACGCGCCGGCGTTCTCGGCTGCACTCGCGCACGTGACGAGCGAGGAGGCCGCGGCGCTGCTCGGCTCGGTCGGCTCCTTCCTGGTGGTGACTGCGCTGTTCGTGCTGATCGCCGACCTGCTGCCCAAGCGCATCGCCATGGCGGCGCCGGAGGCGATCGCGCTGCGCGTTGTCGGGCCGATGCGCGTCTGCGTGAGCCTGCTCAAGCCCTTCGTCTGGGGCTTCAACGGGCTGGCCGACCGGTTGATCGCGCTGCTGCGGCT
>DATMWM010000051.1:0-6955 GCA_035562535.1 Rhodocyclaceae bacterium
CTTCAAGGGCGCGGTCAACATCCCGATCAACACCCTGGAGAAGAGCATCGACAAGCTGCCCAAGGACAAGCCGATCGTGTTCTTCTGCGGCGCCGCCGGCCGCGGCGGCGAGGCCCACGACATGGTCAAGCTGCTCAAGCCCGAGATGAAGACCTACTTCATCAACGCCAACATCAAGTGGAACAAGGACGGCAGCTACACCATGGCGGAGATTAAGTAGCGCCAGCCGCCAGGCGCCGAATCGTGACGGGCGGCTTCGGCCGCCCGCTTCTTTTGGTTCCTTCGGCTTCCGTGTGGGTGCCGGTAGGGAAAGGCTTGCGGGAATCGTCCCCTCGCCCCTGGTGGGCGAGGGACAGGGAGAGGGGGGGAGCCGCGGTTTCACCCTCACCCCCGCCCTCTCCCATCGAGGGAGAGGGAGTTTCTTGGCGAACCGAAACGCTATCGACCCACTCGAAACTCGGATGAACCTTTCTCTTGTGCGTACCGGCGAACCGCCCAGAAGACCATGCCGACGTGTAGGAATTTGCGATTCAGACAGCCGCAGGGTCGGCCGGCGTAAAATGAGGGATTCGTTGGACCGCCGCGATTTCCACTCATGATCCCCTTCGAGCAGAGCGAGCTTCGCATCAGCCTTGGCCCCTTCTCGTCCACCCTGCACGAGCTTCCGCCGGGCGGCGGAATCTTCGGGCCGGTGGATTTCGGCTGGCACGCCTACTGCGAGGACCGCGACGCCTTCACCTTCGGCGAAGGCATGTTCGCCTCCAGCCCGATGCACGGCGCCCGCCGGCTGGTCTTCTGCGGCTACAGCCCGCTGTGGGACGGCTTCTACGTGTCCTCGATGGGCGGCGCCGCCTACACCTTCAAGCACGTCGGCGTGAACTACGTGCGGCTCGCCGGCCGCGCCCCGCGCCCGAGCGTGCTGCTGCTCAACAACGACGGCAGCGGCCCGCGCGCCCGCCTGGAACCGGTCGACGATTACCGCGCGATCTGGCAGGGCTACAAGGCGCCGGACGGGACCGAACTGGCCGGCGTCTACGCCCTGCAGCAGGCCCTGCTCGACCGCTGGGGCGCCGAGTACACGCCCAAGCGCGTGCGCGCCTTCGTCGTCGGGCCGGTGAGCGAGGCCACGCCCGAAGGCACCATCGGCTCGAACCCGGTGGAAAAGGGCGCGCTCAACCCGGTGGCCGATTGGTGCGGCCGCGGCGGCATGGGCAGCCGGCTGTTCCGCCAGCACAACATCCTCGGCTGCCTGTTCGGCGGCGACTGGGAGGAGCCGCACCGCACGACGATCAAGGACTTCGACCCCTGCTTCGTCGAGCATTTCGGCGACCGCGCGGTCAAGGTCGACAAGGCCGCGACCGCCAAGTACTCGCTCGATCCGAAGACCAGCACCGGTGGCACCTTCGGCTCGAACTACCACGCGATGGGCGACAAGGTGCTGAGCTTCAACTACCGCTCGGTCTACGCGCCCAAGGCCGAGCGGCTCAGGCATCACAAGTCCTTCATCGTCGATCACTACCTCAGGCAGTTCAACGAGGAGACGATCGCCACCAAGAGCTTCGAGCACTGCGGCGAGCCGTGCTCGGTTGCGTGCAAGAAGATGAACGGCAAGTTCAAGAAGGACTACGAGCCGTATCACGCCCTCGGCCCGCAGGTCGCCGTGTTCGACCAGCGCGCCGCCGAACTGCTCAACGACCATGCTGACGCCATGGGCTTCGACGCGATCCAGATCGGCGGGATGCTCGCCTGGATCATGGAATGCGTTTCCGACCGGCTGATCGAGCCGGCGGACTTCGGCTTCCCCTCGCGCGAGCGGCTGCGCTTCGACCGCTTCACCGCCGAGCGCGGCGAGTTCGACCTGGTCGGCGACAGCATGACGAACGCACGCTACGCGATGGCGCTGATCGACGCCATCCTCGCCGACCCGCGCGCCGAAGTCTTCCGCCACGGCATCCGCGCCGCCGCGCACGAGTTGAACCGCCTGCATCCGGACACCCGTCCAGGCGAGCGCGCGGTCTTCCTCTCGCACGGCGAGGCCGGGTGCATGGTGCCCAACCAGTACTTCGTGCCGGGGATGGGCAGCCCGATGCCGATCATGGGCAAGTACTACGTGTTCTACGGCGCCAACGTGCTCGCTCCCGAAGAGCTCGGCCGGCGCAATGTCGAGCGCATGGTCTACGAGCTGATCAACGACAACATCGGCATGTGCCGCTTCCACCGCCAGTGGAGCGAGCCGCTCGCGCGCGAGATCGCCCTGCACCATTTCGGCCTGGACATCGACTTCAAGGGCCACCATTTCGAGCTCGCCCGCCAGATCAACGCGCTGGAGACCGGCAAGAGCGTGCCCTGGGAGACCGAGCGCATGGCCGACATGCTGACCAACTACATGCGCTGGCTGGTCGAGGACGGCGCCCCGCTGGACAAGCTGGAGAGCTGGATCCACCACGACCGTCTCTACCACGCCCTGGTGCCCTCGACGCAGGGCAAGCCGGTCGAGCGGCCCGCCGACCCGACCCACGTGCCGCACGCCAAGGCCACGGCGCACGCTTTCTGGAAGGCGATCAAGAAAGGCCAGGAAACCGCCTTCGCGGCCGGACCGGAGATCATCCCGACGGTGCTCACCCCCGCCCGTCAGCGCGTCCAGGCCCCGGACGGGCCGTAGCGGCCGTCACCGCGGTTTCGCGGCCCGCGATCGCGCCGGCTCGCCGGCGCATCCTGCCCCTCAGCCCGCGGGTCGCGTCGACTCCGCAGGTTTTCCGGCGCGCTGCGCCCGCCGCCAGGCGGCGGGCGGTTGCCCGGTCAGGCGCTTGAAGGCCCGCGAGAACGCCGCCTCGGAGTCGTAGCCGGTTTCCAGGGCGATGCCGGCCACCGTCGCGTTGCCCTCGCTCAGCAGCTTGGCGCCGAGCTGCATCCGCCAGTGGGCGAGGTATTGCATCGGCGGCATGCCGACGCGCTCGACGAAGCGCTCGTGCAGCGCCGAGCGCGACAGGCCGACTTCATGGCCCAGCGCATCGACGGTCCACGGCTCGGCCGGACGCTCGTGCAGGCAGGCGATGGCGCGCCCGACGTAGCGGTCGCGCAGGGCGGCGAGCCAGCCGCTTCCTCCGTCCTCGGGCAGGGATTCGAGGTGACGCCGCGCGGCGTCCACGAAGACCATCTCGCTGACGCGTTCGAGCACCGCGGCACCGCCGGCCCGCCGCTGGCGCGATTCGGCGACGGCCTGTTCGAGCATCGGCGCGACCCAGGCGCCGACGCCGGCGGACGGCAGGTGCAATACGCGCGGCAGGGCGCCGATCAGCGGGTTGAAGGGCCGCAGGTCGCAACTGATGAACCCGCACACGAGCACCGAGTCCGCCAGCGCCGCGGGCACCTCGGCGTCGGGTTCGCAGACCCCGTCGTGCAACGCCACCAGGATCGGCTTCGGCTGGTCGCGCGTCGTCACGCGCCAGCTCTGGTCGCCGCCTTCGGCGCGCATCCCCGGCGCGCTGGAGAGCGTGTGCGTGTCGCCGCGCGGAAACATCACGATGTCGCCGGCCCCGAAACGCAGGGGCGGGACGCCGTCCACCGCGGCCCAGCCGCTGCCCCTGAGGATCATGTGGTAGGCGATCACGTGCTCGGCGCCCGGGCTCAGGGCCTCGGCCAGTTCGGGCGAGGGCGGCGTTTCGGCCACCCAGCTCCGCGAGCAGCTGACGTAATAGAAGATCGCGCCGCGCAGGCGCACGCTGGACAGCACATCGGAAAGCGGATCGTGCTTCATGGGCGCTCCTTGGCGGCGTCCCGATCGAGTTCGGCGGACGAAGGGTCGGGTCCGCCAGCGAATGCGGATTCCTGAGCAAATTTCGACGACGCGCGGCGAAGCGCGTTCCGTGCGGATGGGGAAAATGACAACACGCCGCGCAATCGTGCGGCGCCAACCCCGACAACCGAAGGAGACTCTCATGACAAGCATGCTCCAGACCCGGCCCGAGGCCCCCGATTACGCCGCCATCAAACAGCGCCAGCAGGCGACCTGGGCGAGCGGCGACTTTGCGGTCATCGGCACGACCCTGCAGATCGTCGGCGAAACCCTGGGCGAAGCCGCCGACGTGCGCGCCGGCGAGCGCGTCCTCGACGTCGCCGCCGGCAACGGCAACGCGACGCTCGCCGCGGCCCGGCGCTTTGCCGACGTCACCTCGATCGACTACGTTCCGGCGCTGCTCGAGAAGTGCCGCCAGCGCGCCGCCGCCGAGGGCCTGCGCGTGCGCATCGAGACCGCCGACGTCGAAAACCTGCCCTTCGCGGACGGGAGTTTCGACGTCGTGCTGTCGACCTTCGGCGCGATGTTCGCCCCGGACCAGGAGCGGACTGCGCGCGAGATGCTGCGCGTCGTGCGCAGCGGCGGTCGCATCGGCATGGCGAACTGGACGCCCGAGGGCTTCATCGGGCGCCTGTTCAGGCTGATCGGCGGCCACCTGCCGCCGCCGGCCGGCCTGAAGTCGCCCGCGCTGTGGGGCACCGAGTCGCGGATCGTCGAACTCTTCGGGGCGCGCGCCGAAGAGATCCGCTGCGTCCGCCGCCACTTCAACTTCCGTTACCGGTCGTCGGCGCATTGGCTGCAGATCTTCGGCGACTACTACGGGCCGACCCGCAAGGCGTTCGCGGCGCTCGACGCCGGTACGCGCGCGGCCCTCGAAGCCGAGATCGCGGCGCTGCTCGACGAACTGAACGTCGCCGGCGCCGGGTCGCTGGTCGTTCCGGCCGAGTACCTCGAAGTCGTCGTCGAGACGGCCTGAGCGTCCGCGCCGGCGGCCCGGCGGCGGCGGTCGCCGCCGCTGATCGATACACCGGTGCATCGGGAGTACCCGTGTGCCCACTGCATCCTCGCCGCGGCCGTCGGAACATCGGCGGCCAGCGGCGGCGCGCCTCGGTGCGGTTCGCGTCGTGGCCGCCACATCGGCCACCGCCCGCACGCTTTGCGGCCCCTTGTCGGTCCGCCCGCGCGCGTCGATAATCACCGGCCGAGTCAGTCCTTCGCGTGCGGCGCCCCGCTCCCGGGCGGCACGCGGTTTCGCCGTCCGTGCCGAACGTACCGACCACGATCACGATCGTCCGCCTGCTGCTCGCGCCGGCGGTGGGATGGTTCGTCGTTCGGGGCGACTACGCGGCCGCATCGGCGGTGTTCGTCGCCGCTGCGCTGAGCGACCTGCTCGACGGCGCGATCGCGCGCCGCTGGGCGCTGGTCTCGGAATTCGGCGCACGCCTCGACGCGGTCGCCGACAAGCTGCTCATGCTGATCGCGGCGGTCGCGCTCGCCTGGCAGGGCCTGCTGCCGCTCTGGCTGGTAGCAGCGATCGTGGTGCGCGACCTGGTGGTGCTGGCCGGCGCGGTCGCCTACCGCATCGCGGTCGGCCATGTGGCGATGGCGCCGAGCCTGCTCTCCAAGCTGAACACCGTCCTGGAGTGCGCGGTCCTGGCGGCGATCCTGTTCGATGCCGCGGAACTCATTGACTTCTCGCCCTGGCTGCCCGGCCTGTTCGCGGCCGTGTTCCTCACCATCGTGCTGTCCGGCGCGCATTACATCTGGGTCTGGTCGCGCAAGGCCGTGGCCGCGCGCCGCGCCGTTTGAGGCTACGGCTGCCAGACCAGGATCTCGCCCTTGCCGCCGTTGGCCAGGTCGCCGACGTGGCGGCGCACCCGGATCGCGTCCGGCGGCAGCCGCCCGTAGGCGCCGGGCAGATCCTTCCAGCTATGCAGCAGCAGGCTCAGGAAGCCGAGCTCGTGGATGCCGCAGTCGTTGAAGGTGGGCAGCAGGCCGCCCCGTAATTCGCGCACCAGCAGCGTCCCGCGCACCATGCCGAAACCGGGATCGGCACCCACCCGGCCGAGCACCGCCAGCGTGCCCGCGGCCATGCGGCTTGCGCAGAAGTCCCCCGCGTCGCCTTCGATCAGCAGCATGCCGCGGCGCATGCGGTCGCCGGCCCGCTCGCCGGCGCCGCCGCCCACCCGTACCAGGCCGCCGCGCATGCCTTGGAGTTCGCCGGGCAGCGCGCCGCCGAGGAAGTCGCCGACGCTCCCCTCCACATCCACGGTGCCGCCAGACATGGCGCAGGCGCAATGGCTGCCGGCCGAGCCCGCAAGCTCGATGCGCCCGCCGCGCATGCTCACGCCCAGATAGTCGCCGGCATCGCCGACGACGCGCAGGCGGCCGCCGCCCATGCCGGCGCCGATGCGGTCGAGCTTCGCGCAGTCGCCCTCGATCAGCATGTCTCCGGCATCGCCGTGGCCGATCTCGAAAAGCTCGCCGGCGCGCAGCCGGGCGTTGCCGCTCGTCAGTTCGATCGCCGCGATGCCTGCGGCCGACAGGCCGGCCAAGCGGTCAGGGACGAGCGGCGAGCAGTCCACCCGGAAGCGCGGGGCTTCGCGCAGGGTCAGCGTGAGCGCGCTCACGCCAGGATCTCCCGCAGCGGAAACTGGAACTGGCCGAGCTTGCCGCCGTAGTTGCCCGCGGTGAGGCCGACCACGCCCGCCTGCGCCCCGCGCTCGCAGATCCGCTGCATGCCCGCGCGCATGGCCTGGCGCACGTCCTCCGCCGTCAGGCCGTCGATGACGATCTCGAGCACCGCGCCCGCTTCCGGCGGAAGGCGCGTGGCGGCGATCCCGCGCAGCGTCGGGCAGTAGGCGTCGTTGGTGGATGCCGGCAGCGTCTTGTACTTCGAGCCGACTTTGGAGCCGGAGCGCACCACGCCGCCGGGAAACGGCATGATCACCCCGGGGACGCGGCGCATGGCCCCGATGGCGGCCTCGCAGGCGGCGAGCGCCGCGTCCTGGTCGCGGGCGAGCACCAGGAAGTTGCCGCCACCCACCGCCTTGACCATGCCGGTGGTCTCCTCGCAGAGGAACTCGCCGTCCATCACCGGCACGCGCCAGTAGCGCCGGCCGCCGATCAGCTTGGAGATCTGGAAACCGTCACCGAAGA
>DATMWM010000052.1:0-4575 GCA_035562535.1 Rhodocyclaceae bacterium
CCTACATCGAGCATTCGCCGGTCGCGGTGTTCGTCGCCGACGAGCGCGGACGGTACGTCGACTGCAACCCGGCGGCGACCGCGCTGCTCGGCTACGACGCCGCGGCGCTGGTGCACATGCATGTCCTCGACATCGTGCCCGAGTCCGATCACGAGCGCACGGCCGCGGAATTCGCCCGGCTGGTCGGGGAAGGCAGGCTCGAGGCCGAGTACCGGCTGCGCCGCAGCGACGGCGCGCTGGTCTGGGCGTCGCTGCGGGCGGTGCGGGTGGACGCGGACCGCTTCATGGCCTTCTGCCAGGACATCGGCGAGCGCAAGCGGGCCGAGGATGCGCTGCGGGAGGCGGAACAGCGCTTCCGCGCCACGTTCGAGCAGGCCGCAGTGGGCATCGCCCACGTCGCGCCCGACGGCCGCTGGCTGCGCATGAACCGCAAGCTCTGCGAGATCCTCGGCTATGCGCGCGAGGAACTGCTCGGTCGCACCTTCCAGGACATCACCTTCGCGGAGGACCTCGATCCCGACCTGGCCCAGGTACGCAGGCTGCTCGCCGGTCACGGCGATTCGTATTCGATGGAGAAGCGCTACCTGCGCAAGGACGGCACCGTGGTCTGGGCCAACCTCACCGTCGCCCTGGTGCGTCGTGCGGACGGGCAGCCGGACTACTTCATCTCCGTGGTGGAAGACATCGAGGAGCGCCGCCGGGCCGAGACGGCGCTGAGGGAACTGCGCGCGAAGATGGACCGCTTGATGGCCCTGCAGGTGGCCGGCCAGACCGTCGCGGCGCTGGCGCACGAACTCAACCAGCCGCTGAACGCGGTCAGTTCCTACGCGGAGGCCGCCCTGCGCCTGCTGCGTGCCGGCAACCCGCGCCCGGAAAAGCTCACGCATGCGCTGGAGAACAGCGCGCAGCAGGCGCAGCGCGCCGGCCGCGTGGTGCGCGAACTGATGGAGTTCCTGCGCAAGGGCGAGGCGCAGACCGAGCCGGTGGATCTGGAAGAGTGCCTGCGCCGGGCGCTGCAGGGCGCGCAGGCCGCCGGCTATGGCGGATTCCGCCCGGTGCTGGAAATGGAAGCCGGCCTGCCGCCGGTTCAGGCGAACTGCCTGCAGGTCGAGAAGGTGCTGGCCACGCTGGTGCAGAACGGCGTCGAGGCGATGCGCGACGCCGGGACGAAGTCGCCGACCGTCACCCTGACGCTGCGCGCCGTCCAGGACGCAGGCATGGCGCAGGTCACCGTGGCCGACAACGGCCCGGGCATGGACCAGCAGACCGTGGACCGCCTGTTCGACGCGTTCTTCACCACCAAGCCGGGCGGCCTGGGCATGGGGCTGCCGATCAGCCGGAGCATCATCGAGGCGCACGGCGGCCGGCTGTGGGCCGAGTCGGCGCCGGGCCAGGGCGCGCGCTTCCACTTCACGCTGCCGTTCTGCCAGTGAGCGCCCCGACCGTCTTCATCGTCGACGACGACCCCGCGGTTCGCGACAGCCTGACCCTGCTCTGCGAGACCGCAGGTCTGGAGGTGTCCTGTCACGGAAGCGCCGAGGCCTTCCTCGGCGCCTATCGTCCCGAACAGCCAGGCTGCCTGCTGCTGGACGTGCGCATGCCGCGCATGAGCGGCCCGGAACTCCACGAGGAACTGAACCGGCGCGGCAGCCGCCTGCCGGTGATCTACCTGACCGCGCACGGCGACATCCCGATGACCGTGGCCGCCATGAAATCGGGCGCCGCCGACTTCCTCACCAAGCCGGTGGACGGAGCGACGCTGCTGGAACGGGTGGAGGCGGCGCTCAGGAAAGACAACGAATTCCGCAGCCGGCAGGAGCGGCTCGCCGCCGAATGCCGGCGGCTGGCCAGCCTGACCGAGCGCGAGCGGGAGATCTTGGCGCTGGCGGTCACCGGCCATTCGAACAAGGAGATCGCGCGGCACCTGGGAATCAGCTTCCGCACGGTGGAGATCCACCGCTCGCACATCTTCCAGAAGACCGCGACCGGCAGCCTCCTGGAACTGGTCAGGCTCGCGGCGGACTGCGGCTTCACGGCCGGGCCGGTCGATCCGGCCGACCGCTGAAGCCGCCCGGTGCCGGCTCAGGCCTCGGCGACCCGCTTCAGTCCGTTTACGCTGCAGCGGCAGCGCTCGCGGTTGACCGGTTCGATCAGCCCGCGCCGGCGAAACGCCGCCACCGTGCGGCTGGCCGTTTCGGTGGTCGTTCCCACCAGCGCGCCGATGTCCTCCCGCGAGGGCAGGTAGGTTTCGGCACCCTCCTCCTCGTTCATCAGGAACAGCAGCAGGCGGGCGATCCGGCCCTCCGCGTCGCCCGTGCTCAATTCCGCGAGCAGCACGTCGGCGGTGTCGAGCGAAGCCTGGAAGCGGGCCATCAGATTCAGGCCGAAGCGGGGTTGGGAGCGGGCGGCCGAGGCCGCCAGATCGCCGGGCACGCGGCTCAGTTCGACTTCGGTCATGGCGACGGCGGTGCGGCTGTGCGGCCGGCGCAGCAGGGCGCTCATGCCGATCGTGTCCCCGCGCCGCGCCACCTGCACGATGCGCTCCGCTCCGCTGGTGGAATAGCGGACCAGTTTCACCAGCCCGCGGCGGATCAGGTAGATCCACTCGCCCGGGCTGCCGGCGTGGTAGATCGTCTGTCTCGGCTTGAAGATGCCGGCGCGCGGGGAGTCGATCAACTGACGCGTGCCGCCCAACACCTCGTCCAGGGGAAAGTCCAGGGGTTTCATTGTGCGCGCCTCCGCATAACCGTTCGGTCGGCTGCGCCCCGCGCGCCGCGCCGCGGGAACCTTCTCGGCGCCGGGTAATGCACGCGTCGGCGGGCAACCGACCGTCGAGGCCCGGCGCCCGCGACCGCCTCCGCTCCGCCCACCTCGGGGACCGGAATCTCCGCCTTTGCGGAGCGGATGCGTCGCGTGGACCTGACCTCCACGATTCCCTCTTCTCGGCCTTGTCGCTTCGTGCCCGGTACCGACTGAAGCGGCGCCGGGCCTGTGGCCTGTTTGATGCAATACGAATCTAGACCCACCCCCGCCGCGAGGAAATACGTGCGAACACCTAGGCGCATGCTTAGGGAAAACCCTACCCGCCGGGCGCGTCCGCCGGCCCGCCCGGCGGGCGCTCAGGGGCCGGTTTCCGCGAGCACGAAATCCGGCACGGAGAGCAGCACCGGGGTGACCGGCGTCTGCCTCCCCCGGGTCAGTTCCTCCACCCGGTCCGCCACGTAGGCATCGAGCTGCTTGTAGGTCACCCGCCCCCTGCGCTTGAAGTCGGCAGCGCCCGCGAGGCCCTCGATCAGCGCCTTGGTGAAGGCGCCGTTGCCCCAGGCCGCGTCCTCGACTGATTCCTGCGCGCCGGTGGACGAGGCGAACACGATGATGTTGTTCTCGACGCTGGCCAGGTCGTTGATCGCCGCCGTGTTGTCCCGCGACAGGCCGATGCGCGGATCCCCCAGGGCATTGCCGGCATGGCAGGTATCCACGAACAGCAGCGTGCGCCCCGGCAGGCTGGTGAGAATCTGGCGCATCAGCCTGAAGGACACGCCGGTCGCCGCCAGGCGCGCGAGGTCGGCCTCGCGCGGCAGATACAGGTACTCGCCGGCCTCGTCGTTGATGCCGTGCCCGGCCAGGAACACGAAGGTCGTATCCCGCGGCCCGACCTTGCCGCGCAGTTCCGCCAGGGCACGCTCCACGGCCTGCTTGCCCGCCGCCTTGTCGGTGAGCACGGTCGATTCCACCCTGTCGTAGCGCCTGCCCTGCTGCCCGGCCGCCAGCCGGCCGAAGTCGCGCGCGTCCTTGGCGGCCAGCCCGAGCCGGTAGCCGGGGTTGTCGTAGTCGGAGACGCCGACGGCCAGCACGTGCAGGACCCCCTTGCCGCGCGCAGCCGGCGGTTTCCCGGCGTAGCGCACCCGCACCACGGCGGGCACCGAACTGCCCCAGCGGTTGACCGCCACGACATACACCTCGGCGTCCTCCTCGGGCAGATCCACCGCCAGGGTCTGCTCGCCAGCCCCCGGTGCCGGGGACAGGCCGCGGGTCAGCTGGCTGGCCGATATCACCCGCGTCGACAGCGCGGTGACCGGAGCGCCGGCCGGAGACCGGACGCGCAGCCTGAGCACGAGCCGGGGTTCGCCGACCGTGGCCGCGCCTCCCGGGCCGAGGATGTCGACGATGGGCGGCAACCGGTCCGGCGCCGGACCGATCGGCTGCGCGAAGCCCGGCGCCTGGTCCGCTTCCTCCGGGTCCACGTCGGGCGCGAGCCTGGCCTCCGGGCGCGCCGCCTGGGCGCGCTGGGTCAAATCGGCCCGGCGCATCGCCTCGATGCGGGCGTCCGCTTCCTCGCGCCTCTGCCCAGGCAGCCGGGCGTGCGCCGCCAGCGCCCGCTCGGCCCCCTTGACGCCGTCGCGCGCCTCCAGGGCGTGGCCGGCCACCCCGGGCAGGAGGAACTGCTCGCGGAACCGCGAGAGCGGGTAGAAATCCGCAGTCTGCCCCGTGCCGCGATTGACGATCCATCCGGCCAGATCTTCGGCGCCGACGCCGGATTCGAAGTAGCCGCCGTCGGAAACCGCGATCCACCTG
>DATMWM010000053.1:0-26999 GCA_035562535.1 Rhodocyclaceae bacterium
GGCGTTGAACCAGAGGAAGCCGAGCGCCGCGCCGGCCATCGCCCCGCAGAACACCGCCAGTTCGCCGGCGCCCGGGATGTGCGGCAGGCCGAGGTACTTCGAGAACACGGCGTTGCCGGCGACATAGGCGAAGATCGCCAGCGCCGAGCCGACCATGGCGGTCGGCAGGATGGCCAGGCCGTCCAGACCGTCGGTCAGGTTCACCGCGTTGCTGGTGCCGACGATGACGAAGTAGGTCAGTCCCATGAAGCCGATCACCCCGAGCGGGTAGGCGACCGACTTGAAGAAGGGGACGATCAGCTCCTGGGCGGCCGGCACGCTGGGCGCGAGCCCGAGGTAGACCGCCGCGGCCACGCCGAAGACCGACTGCCAGAAGAACTTCCAGCGCGCCGGCAGGCCCTTCGGATTGCGATGCACCACCTTGCGCCAGTCGTCTATCCAGCCGATCGCGCCGAAGCCCACGGTCACCAGCAGCACCACCCATATGTAGCGGTTGGTCAGGTCGCCCCAGAGCAGCGTGGTGACCACGATCGAGATCAGGATCAGCGCCCCGCCCATGGTCGGCGTTCCCGCCTTCGTCAGATGGGACTTCGGGCCGTCGTCGCGCACCGCCTGGCCGATCTTCTTGGCGGCCAGCCAGCGGATCAGCGGCGGGCCGAAGACGAAGGAGATCACAAGCGCGGTCATCGCCGCCAGCACCGTGCGCAGCGTGATGTAGCCGAACACGTTGAAGGCGCGCACGTCCTTCGCCAGCCATTGCGCCAGCTCTAGCAGCATCGCGGAAGCCTCTCCACCGCAGACGGGATCCGGACGTTCATCGCCGGGGCCCCGCTTTCATTTCTCGGGCGCGGCGATCTCATCGGCCACCCTTTCCATGCGCATGAAGCGCGAACCCTTGACCAGCACGGTGGTCTCGGCGTCGAGCTCGGGCCGCAGCGCGGCGAGCAGGTCCTCGATCCGCGCGAAATGCCGGCCGCCGCCGCCGAAATTGCGCGCGGCCAGCTCGGCGTGCTCGCCCAGGGCGAACAGCAGGTCGACGCCCTGGCTCTTGGCATAGCCGCCGATCTCGTCGTGCAGTTGTCCGGCCCGCTCGCCGGTCTCGCCCATGTCGCCGAACACGAAGACCTTGCGTCCCGGGGTCGAGGTCAGCACGTCGATCGCCGCGCGCACCGAATCCGGATTGGCGTTGTACGTGTCGTCCAGCAACATCGCCCCCTTCAGCGCCTTGCGCGCCTGCAGCCGGCCCTTGACGCCGCCATAGCCGGCCAGGCCGCCCGCCACCGCCTGCAGCGAAGTGCCGGCCGCCAGGGTCGCCGCCGCCGCCGCGAGCGCGTTGCGCACGTTGTGGGCGCCGGGCACGCGCAGTTCGATCTCGACCTCGCCTTGCGCCGCGCGCAGCCGAAGCCGGCTGCCCAGTCCGCGCTGCAGGGCCTCGCCGCGCACGTCCGCCGGGCGCTCCATGCCGAAGCTCAGGATCCGCCGGCCGCCGTTGATGCCGCGCCAGTAGTCGGCATAGGCGTCGTCGGCGTTGATCACAGCGATGCCGGTGTCGCCCAGCCCGCGGTAGATCGCGCCCTTCTCGCGGGCCACCTCGGCCACGCTGCCCATGCCTTCCAGGTGAGCCCGCTGGGCGTTGGTCACCAGTGCGACCGTCGGCCTGGCGAGGTCGGCGAGGTAGGCGATCTCGCCGGGATGGTTCATGCCCATCTCGATCACCGCGCAGCAGTGGCTGCGCCGCAGCCGCAGCAGCATCAGCGGAACGCCGATGTCGTTGTTCAGGTTGCCCTGCGTGGCCAGCACGGTGAGCGCGGGATCGAGCCTGTCGATCCCGGCCTGGGCATGCAGGATCGCGGCGCACATCTCCTTGACCGTGGTCTTGCCGTTGCTGCCGGTCACGCCGATCAGGGGCATCGCAAAGCGGCGCCGCCAGTCGCCGGCGAGCGCGCCCAGGGCGATGCGCGTGTCCATCACGGCGAGCAGCGGCAGCGACCCGCGGTACTGTTCCGCCCAGGCGAACTCGACCATGGCCGCGGCCACGCCCCGCTGCCCGGCCGCATCGACGAATTCGTGGCCGTCGAAACGCTCGCCGCGCAGGGCGACGAACAGTTCGCCGGCCGCCACGCCCCGGCTGTCCGTGCTCACGCCGGAGAACTCCGGATCGCCGTTGAGCAGCGTGCCGCCGGTGGCGAGTGCGGCCTCCATCAGGCGCATCATGACTGGCGGCCTCCGCGGCGGGCGATCGCGTCGCAGGCGCGGTCGGCGTCGCTGAAAGGCAGCCGCTGCCCGGCGATCTCCTGATAGGGCTCGTGCCCCTTGCCGGCGATCAGGACTACGTCCTCGTCCGCGGCAGCGGCCACTTCGGCGGCGATCGCCGCGGCACGGTCCGGCTGGACCGCCGCGGCCTGGCCCGCGCCCCGAAGGATGTCGGCGATGATCGCCAGCGGGTCTTCGCCGCGCGGGTTGTCCGAGGTGACGACCACCCGGTCGGCCAGGCGCGCGGCCGCCGCGCCCATCAGCGGCCGCTTGCCCGGATCGCGCTCGCCGCCGCAGCCGAAGACGCAGGTCAGCCTGCCGCCGCGCGCCAGCGCGGTCTCGCGCAGCGCGGACAGCGCCTGCTCCAGGGCGTCCGGCGTGTGCGCATAGTCGACCACCACCAGCGGCATGCGCCGGCCGCCGAACATCTGCATGCGCCCGTGCGGCGCGGACAGCCTGCGGATCTGTCCGAGCGCGTCCGCCAGCGGCACGCCGCCGGCAATCACGGTGGCCAGCACGGCAAGCACGTTCGAGACGTTGAAGCGCCCGACCAGCGCGAGATCGAGCTGCGCGTCGCCGGCGGGCGTGGCGATGCTCACCCGCTGACCGGAGGCGGTGGCCGACACTTCGCGCGCAAGGAACATCTCGTCGACCAGTCCGGCGTCCGGCGCGGCCAGCCCGTAGCCGATGCGCCGCACCGAGGTGCCGGCGAGCCGCCGCGCCAGTTCGCGGCCGAAGGGATCGTCCAGGTTGAGCACGGCCGCCCTAAGGCCGGGCGCGGCGAACAGCCGGGCCTTGGCCTGCGCGTAGGCCTCCATGCTGCCGTGGTATTCGAGATGATCGCGGGTCAGGTTGGTGAATACCGCGACCGCGAAGCGCACGCATTCGGCGCGGCCCTGGTCCAGGCCGATGGAGGAGACCTCGATCGCCGCCGCCGCGGCGCCCTGCCCGAGAAAGTCAGCCAGGCTGCGCTGCAGTTCCACGGCATCCGGCGTCGTGTTCGGGCTCTCGGCCAGCTCGCCGGGAAAGCCGGAGCCGAGCGTGCCGATCACCCCGCAGCGCCGTCCCAGCCCCTCGAACACGCGGGCGATCCACTGGGTGACCGAGGTCTTGCCGTTGGTGCCGGTGACGCCGGCGACCCACAGGTTCTCGGAGGGCCGGCCATAGACCAGGTGCGCCAGACAGCCGGCGAGCGCGTGCAGGCCGTCGACCGGCAGGTTCGGCACGGCGGCATGCCGCACCGGCCAGTCGTAGCCGGCGCGTTCCCACAGCACCGCGGCCGCGCCGCGCGCCAGCGCCGATTCGATATGGGCGCGGCCGTCGGCGCGGGCGCCGGGATAGGCCAGGAACACGTCGCCCGGCCGCAGCTTGCGCGAATCGGCGCTGAGGCCGCGCGCGGCCACGCCGCGGTCGGCCAGCCGCGCGAGCAGGTTCCGGGCCGACACGGCGCTCAATCGCCCTCCCGGACTTCCTGCAGGCCGGCCACCTGCACGGGCTTGAGCGGCGCGTCCGGCGCGATGCCCTGGGCGCGCAGGGCGCCGGCCATCAACTGCGCGAACACCGGCGCGGCCACCGCGCCGCCGTAATGCTGGCCGGCGGAAGGCTCGTCGATCATCACCGCCACGATCAGCCGCGGGGCGGAGACCGGGGCGAAGCCGACGAAGGACGATACGTAGCGGTCGGCATAGACGCCGCCCTCGAGCTTGTGCGAGGTGCCGGTCTTGCCGGCCACCCGGTAGCCCGGAATCTGCGCCTTGGGGGCGGTACCGCCCGGCAGCACCGCCATTTCCAGCATCGCCCGGACCTCGCGGGCGGTGCGCTCGGAGAACACGCGCCGGCCCTCGTCCGGCGCCGCGTCCAGCCTTGCCAGCGAGAGCTGCGGCAGGTCGCCGTCGCGGGCGAAGACCAGATAGGCGCGCGCCAGCTGGATCAGGCTCACCGAGATGCCATGACCGTAGGACATGGTCGCCTGCTCGATCGGCTTCCAGGTGCGATAGGGGCGCAGCCTGCCGCCGACCTCGCCAGGGAAGCCCAGCCGCGGCGCGGTGCCGAAGCCGACCGCGTCGAAGGTCTGCCACATCTCCTGGGCGGCAAGCGTGGCGGCGATCTTGGCCGCGCCGACGTTGGACGATTTTTGGATCACCTGCGCCACGGTGAGCAGGCCGTGCGGGTGGGCATCGGAAATCGTGGCATTGCCGATCGTCAGGCGGCCGGGCCGCGTGTCGACCACCGTTTCACTGCGGAAACGGCCCTTGTCCAGCGCCATCGCGATGGTGAAGGGCTTGAGCGTCGATCCCGGCTCGAAGGTGTCGGTGAAGGCCCGGTTGCGCAGTTGCGCCCCGGCGAGCTTCACGCGGCTGTTCGGGTTGTAGCCCGGCAGGTTGGCGAGCGCCAGAATCTCGCCGGTCTGCACGTCCAGCACCACCACCCCGCCGGCCTTGGCGCGATGTTCGGCGATCGCCTGCTTGAGCGCCGCATGCGCCAGGTACTGCAGCCGGTTGTCTATGGACAGGACCACGTCGCGGCCATCCACCGGCGCGCGAATGCTCTCCACGTCCTCGACGATGCGGCCCAGCCGGTCCTGGATCACCCGCCGGCTCCCCGGCTTGCCGGCGAGCTGCCGGTCGAAGGCCAGTTCCATGCCCTCCTGGCCGATGTCTTCGGTGCCGGTGAAGCCGACCACGTGCGAGGCGACGTCGCCGACCGGGTAGTAGCGGCGGTATTCGGCCTGCTGGTGGATGCCGGGCAGGTTCATCGCCGCCACCCGGTCGGCCACGTCCGGCGGAATCTGCCGCTTGACGAAGACGAAACCGCGTTCGGCGGAGAGCTTCTGCGTGAGTTCGCGCACGTCCATGCCGAGCACCCTGGCCAGTTCCCGGGTCTGGGCCGGGGTGAGCGACACGCCGCGCAGCATGGCGAAGACCGATTTGACCGGCGTCGAGATGGCCAGGATCTCGCCGTGCCGGTCGACGATGCGGCCGCGCGTGGCGGACAGTTCCACCACCCGCGAGTAGCGCGACTCGCCTTCCTGCTGAAGGTAGTCGTGGTTGATCGTCTGGAGGAAGGCCGAACGGGCGATCAGCGCGGCGAACCCGGCCAGCAGCAACAGCAGGACGAAGCGGCCGCGCCAGCCTGGCACGAGTTGCGACAGCAGCGGACTGTGGGCGAATTTCATCTCAGTTCCGCGCCCCGGGCTCCACCACCAGGATCTGGCCGGGTTCGGGCGGCTTCATGCCCAGGCGCTCCCGCGCGACCTTCTCGATCCGGCCGCGCGCCGACCAGGTGCTGGCCTCGAGTTGGAGCTGCCCCCATTCGACCTCCAGCTGGCGCATTCGCTCCTGCTCGCGCTCCAGTTCCATATAGAGCTTGCGCCAATTGTGCTGGGCCGCCACCACCCCGACCGCGCAGGCCAGGACGATCAGCAGGAGCAGCGCGTTGATCCTCGCCATGGGGGGGTTCAGAGCTTCTCGGCCACGCGCATGACCGCGCTGCGCGCCCTCGGGTTGGCGGCCACTTCACCGGCGCCGGGACGCACCGGCTTGCCCACCAGCCGCGCGCGCGGCGGCGGCAGGTCGGCCGCGCGCACCGGCAGGCGGGCGGGCAGCGCATCCGGACGGGCGGCCTCGCGCATGAAGCGCTTGACGATGCGGTCCTCCAGCGAATGAAAGCTGATCGCCACCAGGCGCCCGCCGGGACGCAGCGCATCCAGGGCCTGGGGCAGCACTAGCGACAGCTCCTCAAGTTCCCGATTGACGTGAATCCGTAGAGCCTGAAACGTCCGCGTCGCCGGATGTTGCCCCGGCTCGCGCGTACGGACGACTTTCTCCACGAGCGCGGCAAGTTGTCGTGTGGATGCGACAGGCTCCCCTGCCCGAGCAGCAACAATCGCCTTTGCAATCGCATGAGCAAACCGTTCTTCGCCATAGTCCCTGATCACCTCTTCCAGTTGTCGCTCAGCGGCCTCGGCCAGCCACTGCGCCGCGGTCTGGCCGCAGCTGGTATCCATGCGCATGTCCAGCGGGGCATCGGAGCGGAAGCTGAACCCGCGCTCCGGCGCGTCCAGCTGCGGTGACGAGACGCCCAGATCCAGCAGGACGCCATCCACCGCCGCCACCCCCGCGTCCGCCAGCACCCGCGCCAGCCGGCTGAACGGCGCATGCACCAGCGTGAAGCGCGCATCCGCGGTGTTCGCCCCGGCGGCCACCGCCTGCGGATCCCGGTCCAGCGCCAGCAGGCGCCCACCCGGACCCAGCCGCTCCAGGATCGCCCGGCTGTGGCCGCCCCTGCCGTAGGTGGCGTCGACGTAGAATCCGTCCTGCTTCACGGCGAGCGCATCCAGCGCTTCCTCCAGAAGGACGGACAGATGGGCGGGTTGCTCCCTCATGGACGGCGGGACTCAAAGAACCAGGTCCTCGAAACCCGGCGGCAGCGGCTGGCCGGGGATCGCCACCATCTTTTCCTGCTCGCGCCGCCAGCTCTCGTCGGACCACAGCTCGAAGTGATCGCCCTGCCCGACCAGCCAGCTCTCCTTCGTCAGGCTGGCCCACTTGCGCTGCTCCGGGCTGACCAGCACCCGGCCGGCGGAATCCAGCGACTCCTCGCGGGCGTAGCCGAGCAGCAGGCGCTTCAGGGCGGCAGCGGCGGGATCGAGGTTGGGGATCTTGGCCAGACGGGCGCTCAGCGGCTCCCAGGCCGGAACCGGATAGATCAGCAGGCAGCCGTGCGGATGGGCGGTGAGGACGATCGTGCCGTTGGCGGTGCCGGCGAGGCTTTCGCGATGGCGGGCGGGAATCGCCAGACGACCCTTGTCGTCCATGTTCAGCGACGTCGCCCCCTGAAACATCCCGCCCCCTTGTTTTTTTGGTAGAGATCACCACGAATCTCCACATTTCCCCACTCTAGCCGATGGAACCGGTCGGGTCAAGCCGATTTGCGGTGCAAAAATCCCCCATTCAACAATGACTTACGCGACAGAACCGGCCGATCGCGGATAAAATAATGGGATAGCAGCAGAAGCTAAAGTTGTTTGTGAAGTTCAGGCCGGACGGCCCGGTTTGGGCGGGATCGAAACGGGCGGGGAAAGGGAAGCCCGCCGATAAGCCGGGTTCTGTGCGGCGGCCCGAAGGCCGCCCGGCAGCCATTCCTCTGGGCGGCGCGTTGCCGCGCCGCTCTAGCAGCCTACCCGGAAGCAGCGCGAGCCACGCTGTCGCTTCCCTATTTGGCCTTGCCCCGGATGGGGTTTTGCGTGCCGTCCGTGTCGCCACGAACGCGGTGGGCTCTTACCCGCCGGACTCGCGCCCGGCCGCCACTCTCGCGAGGGGCGCGCCTTTTCACCCTTGCCTGATCCCCTTGCGAGGCCATCGGCGGTGTGTTTTCTGTGCCACTTTCCGTCGCCTTCGTCCGAGGACTTATGGCGCCCGGCCGTTAGCCGGCATCCTGCTCTGCGGGGCCCGGACTTTCCTCCAGACGCGGAACGCGTCCAGCGGCTGCCTGGCGGACTTCCCGGGAGAATTCTACCGCGCTACGGATCCGGCAATCGGCCGGCGGCCTGAACTGGCGCGCATCCAGGTAGTACGCCTCGCACTCATTGTCCGGGGTCACGCCGGGAATGCCCAGCAGCGGCAGCGGCGCGAACGCCCTGGGCGAAAGGAACATGTCCTCGCGCGCCCAGGCCGCGGCGAGCGCGACGTCCATCTGCTCGGCCTGCCGGTCCGGATCGAGGTCGAGGAACCGACGATCGACCCCGCAGAAGACCGCCTTGGCGCACAGGCCGAAGAAGGGCGCGCGCAGCTGGTCGTAGGTCGCATGCCCGACGACCAGGAAACGCATCTTCCGCACGACTTCGTCGCGTCGTGCCCAGAACAGTTCGCGCCACGCGTGGCGGCGCAGCAGTTCCGACAGCGCCGGATCCGACGAGGCGACGATCACCCCGCTTTCGTCGAACAGCGTGGCGGCGTCGCGCAGCGGACCCCGCCCGGACGCGCCAACACTCTGCTGCGACATAGCGCCGCGCCGATGGCGCCGGTTCAACTCGCGTTTGACCAGCGGGAAGCGCATCCACACCAGCGCATTGAAGAAGTCGTGCCAGTCGTCCGGACGGGTCGCCACCTTGCCTTCGGCATACACCGCCTGCTCGTATCCGCCTTGTGCTTCAGAGGGCTCGACGAAGCGCACCGGCTTTTCTCCGGCGGATTCGAGGCGGCGCCCGAGCGACGACAACAGCATGTTCAGCCGGTCCGCGTCCGGCAGGCGGCCGGGATCGAGACGCAGCATGAGGCTGCGGATCGGCGCAAAAAGTGCGGCATCGCACAAACCCGGAAGGTTGACCGAGGTCAATGGTTGGGGCCGCATTCGTCTTGAAGGAATATTAGGAAACTCGGATAATCCGGCCGGATTCTAGGCGATCCCCGGTTCGGGCGCAGGCCGGCGTCGAGCATCTCGGACGCCGGCCGGTTGTACGCCGCCGCCCCCGGTTCCAAACGCGATCACTACGAGAAAGGCGTTATGGAAGACATCCTGAAACGTCTGCTGGACGCCGAGGCGCGTGCCGAGGCCCAGGTCGAGGAATCGAGCCGCCAGCGCGAAACCGCCATCGCCGAGGCCCTGGAAGAGGCGCGCCAGGCCGAGGAGCGCTTCCAGTCGCGCATCGACGAACTGCGCGCGCCCTATCTGCTGCAGGGCCAGGAGCGTGCCGACCAGGCGATCGCGGAACTCGCCAAGAAATACGAGGAGCGCAGCCGCCATCTGCGCTCGCTGGCCGACAGCCACGAGCGCGAGGCGATCGACGCGGCCTTCGCCGTGCTGAGCGGACCGGCCGGGGAGTAGTCCTTGGTCGGCACCGGCCAGAACGCCTACCTCGCCACCCGTGTGGCGCTGCTCGCCACCCAGCTGCTCTCGGAACAGGATCTCGGCCGGCTGAGCGAGCGCAGCGTGGACGAAGACCGGCCGTTCTTCGATGCGCACGGTTTCGCGCCGCTGGTCGCGGAGGACAGCGAGGCGCTTCGCCATCCGCTGGAACAGCGCCAGATCACGCTGCTGCTGGGCGAGGCGGTGATCCTGTCGCGCGCCCTGGCGGGCCGCGAGCGCGACTTCGTCATCTACTGGATGCACCGCTTCGAGCTCGCCAACCTCAAGGCGATCATCCGCGGCAAGATGGCCAACGAATCCATCGAGTCGATACGCGACAAGCTGGTGCAGATGGGGCCCTTCGCCATGCTGCCGGTGGAGGACCTGCTGCGCACCGAAGACGTGGCGGAACTGCTCGCCCGGCTCGAAACGGGCCGCTATCCGGACATCGCCCGCCAGGCCCGCCAGGTGTTCGAGGAACAGCGCGAACTGTTCGCCCTGGACACCACCTTCGACCAGCGCTACTACTCGGGCCTGGTGCGCCGCGCCGCGGCGATCGAGACCGACGCCGGCACCGACTTCAAGTCGCTCATGGCCGCCGTGATCGACACGCTGAACCTGGTGTGGCTGCTGCGCTACCGCTTCGCCTATCAGCTCGCGGCCTCGCAGGTGTGGTATCTGCTGATACCGACCCATTACCGCTTGTCCTCGGCCACGCTCCAGGCGCTGGCGCAGCTGAACCGCTTCGAGGAAGTCCAGCCGGCGATTCCGGAGCCCTTCCAAGGCTGGCTCGCCGGCGCCCGGACCCCGAACGACGTCAGCGGGATCCTGGAACTGCACACCGCCGAACTGGCGCGCAAGATCGTGCGCCGCTCGCCTTCCCCGCTGGCGCGCGCCTTCGCCTACCTGCTGCTGCGCGAGCAGGACCTGCGCAGCGTGCACGTCGTGCTCAAGGGGCGCAGCATCGGCATCGATCCGGCGATCATCCGCGCCGGTCTCGGCGTGCCGGCCGCGCCCCAGGGAGGAACGGCCTGATGTTCAAGCCACTGCCGATGCAGCGGGTGTCGCTGTGGGTGATGAAGGAAGATCTCTGCCAGGCCTCGCAGTTGCTGGCGGGCCAGGGCAGCTTCAATCCGGACAGGAGCGGGCCGGTCGAGGCGGACCTGCCGGACACGCCGGGCGACCGCTACCGCGAGATCTACCTGTCGGCCCGCACCCGCTTCATCAAGCTGATGGAGCACTGCGGCTACCTGCCCGAGGACGATCCCCAGGCGGTGATCCAGCCGGTGAGCCTGGCCGAGCTCACCTCGGTCAACGAGTTCCTCGGCGAGCTCTGGCAGGTGTGCTTCCGCGAACAGGATGCGCTGCGCCGCGAAGAAGAGAACGTGAGCCGCATCGCGGGCATGCTGCAGACGCTGGACCAGCTCGCCGCGCTCGACCTCGACTTGTCCATCCTGGCCAGGCAGAAGCGTTTCCTGGAGCTGAAGATCGGCAGCCTGCCGCCGTCCAGCCTGCCGCGGCTCACCGAGGCGCTCGGCCTGACCGGTTTCGTCATCAGCGTGTTCTCGACGACGCCGGATCTCGCGCACGCGGTGATCGCGGGCCCGACCGGCAAGGAGGCGGAACTCGGCGCCCTGCTGCGCGCGGCCGGATGGCGCGACGTCGAGGTTCCGGCGGAACTGATGACCCACCCGGAAACCGCGCGCAAGGAACTCAGCGCGGCTGCCAGCGTGGCGGACCGCGCGGTGGCGGCCCAGTGCAAGCTGATGGACGACAAGAAGATGTCCTACGCGGCGCGGATCCTGCATGCGCGGCGCGTGCTGATCCATGCCGGCCCCTACGCCACGATCTCGGCCGAAGCGCTCAGGTCCAAGGGCGGCCTGGCGCTGATCACCGGCTGGATCCCGTCGCGGGACGCCTCGCGCCTGCAGCGGGCGCTGGAGCGCAAGCTCGGCGGCCGCCATCTGCTCGAACTGCGCAACCCGACGCCCGCCGAGCTGTCCCAGGTTCCCTCGCACACCCGCTACCCGCGCTGGCTGGAGCCGTTCGCCGCGCTGGTGCGCCTGTACGGAACGCCGCGCTACGGCGAGATCGACCCGACGCTGCTGTTCGCGGTCGCCTACGTGCTCATGTTCGGCATGATGTTCGGCGACGTCGGCCAGGGCGGGCTGCTCGCCCTGTCCGCGTTCTTCCTCAAGGGGGCGCTGGCGCGCTACCGCATCTTCGTCGCCGCGATCGGGACCTCCTCCACCGTGTTCGGCCTGATCTACGGCAGCGTGTTCACGCTCGAGACGATCATCCATCCGATGTGGCAGTCGCCGCTCGCCGACCCGGGCCGCATGCTGGTGCTCGGCATCTACTGGGGCATCGGCTTCATCCTGCTCACCTCGATCATCTCGACCTACAACCACTGGGTCGAAGGCAAGCTCGCGCACGCGCTCTACGACGCCTCGGGGATCACGGGCATCGTCTTCTACCTTTCGGCGGCATACTGGGGCTACCGCTGGATGAGCAGCGGCGACTCAAGCGTGCTCGCGCTCCTGGTCGCCGCGGTGGCGCTCGCGGTGATCGGCGTCTACAAGTGGCGCGAGGCCGAGGGCACGCGCGGCGAGAAGACCCTGATCGCCAGCATCGAGAGCTTCGAGACCGCCATGGGATTTTTCGCCAACACGCTGTCCTTCCTGCGCGTGTCGGCCTTCGCGCTGAACCACGTGGCGCTCGCCCTGGCCGTGCTGACCATCGCCGAGGGCATGGGTGCCTTCGGCCACTGGGCGACCATCGTCGTCGGCAACGTGATCATCTTCGTGCTGGAGGGCGCCATCGTCGCCATCCAGGCCTTGCGGCTGAACTACTACGAGGGTTTCTCGCGGTTCTATCGCGGCGACGGCCGGCGCTACAGCCCGCTCGCTTTCGGGCTCGCACAGGAAACCGAGCAGCGTCTCACCTGAAGAAACGATGCAAACGACGAAAGGAGATCCACCATGTATTGGCTAGTCGGACTCATGGGAGCCTGCGTGCTCGCCACCATCGCGATCGGCGCCTACCTTGAGCTGCGTCCGGCCGGCGCGCCGCAGTTGTCGGCGCGGTGGGCGAAGGGTGGTCTGCTGGCCAACGTTCTGACCTTCGCGCTGGCCCTGGCGGCCACCCTCTTCCTGGGCATCGACGACGCGCTGGCACAAGCCGCCGCCGCGGGCGCCAAGGAAGTGAGCAGCGGCGTCGGCCTGGCCCTGATCGGCGTGGGCATCCCGACGGCCGGCGCGGCCATCGGCGCCGGCATCGCGCTCGGCCCGGTCGGCTCCTCGGCGCTGGCGGTGCTGGCCGAGAAGCCCGAGGCCTTCGGCCGCACGCTGATCTTCATGGGCCTGGCGGAGGGTATCGCGATCTACGGTCTGGTGATGTCCATCCTGATGCTCGGACGCATCTGAGGACGGCGCGGTGGATAGCACCCGCATGATCGTGCTCGGGTCGGCCCAGCTCACCGACGGCTTCAAGCTGATCGGGCTGGAGACCTACCCGGACGCGACTCCGGAAACGCTGGAAAAGCTGCTGGCGCACCTGGTGGCCACGGACGCCACCGCGCTGATCTTCCTCGAGCACGCCCTGGCCCGCGCCAGCGGCGCCTGGCTCGAACGGGTGCGCAACGAGGGCGGCCGGATCATCATCACCGAGATTCCGCCGCTGCATGCGCCCGGCAGCTACCAGCCGGCGGTGGACGACCTGGTGCGCAGCGCGCTCGGCCCTTCCGCCCTGGAGGAAAGCCGATGAGCGCGCCAAGGCAACGCGAGGCCAAACCATGACCCAGGAAGCACAAGTCCGCGAGCTCGAATCCGCGCTGCTGGCCCGCGCGAAGAGCCTCGCGGAGGAACATCTCCGGGCGGCCAAGGCCGCCCGCGAGCGGATCGTCGCCCAGTACAACGACAAGCTGCGGCTGCGCGAGGAAAAGGAGGTGCTCGCCGCCAAGCAGACGTCGGAGAAGCAGTACAAGCGCAAGGTGCAGGCCGCCGAGATTCGCGCCCAGAGTGAACTGGACCGGCTGCGCTGGAACCTGGTGCAGGCGGTGATGGATCAGGTGAAGCAGCGCTTCGTCGCCATGACCCGCAATGACGAGGAGTATCTCGCCTGGTTGCGCACGCACCTGGCCACGGCCGGCGAAGCGCTGGCGGGAGACCTGGTGGTCTGCCTGAACGCCACCGACCAGAAGCGTCTGGAGCCGCGGCTGGCGGAACTGTTCCGCCAGGCCCTGCCAGGGCGCCGGGTCAGCCTGGCGGCGGACACCTGCTCCGCCAGCGGCGGCTTCGTGGTGGAGACCGAGAACCGGCGCATGCGCGTCGACGAGACGCTCGAAGGCCGCGTGGAGCGCCTGCAGAACGAAATGCACCGGGCGATCATGGAGCACCTTTTCGCCTCGGTGCCTGACATGGGAGCGCTCTTGCGTGGGTGAAATCGTCGAGATCAACGGCCCGATCGCCATTATCCGCCTTCCCAGCGTGCTGACCGGCGAGCAGGTCCGTGTCGGCAAGCTGAACCTGGTCGGCGAGGTGATCGGCCGCGAAGAAGATCTGGCCATCGTCCAGATCTACGAAACCACGGACGGGCTGAGGCCCGGCGAGCAGGCCGAGGCGCTCGGCCACCCGCTTTCGGTCGAACTCGGACCCGGGCTGTTGAGCCAGATCTACGACGGCGTGCAGCGCCCGCTCGAAGACGTGCTCGCCATCAGCGGTGATCGCATCGCCCGCGGACTGGAAGTGCCCTCGCTGTCGCGCGACCGCAAATGGCGCTTCCAGCCGAGCAGCACCCAGGCGGTCGGTAACCGGCTGCAGGGTGGCGAGGTCCTCGGTTCGGTGCAGGAGACCTCGGCCATCGCCCACCGCATCCTGGTGCCGCCGGAGGTGAAGGGCGAGCTGATCGACCTGGCGCCGGCCGGCGACTACACGATCGAGGAGACCGCCGCCCGCGTGCGCGATGCCCAGGGCATGGTGCACAAGCTCAGGTTCTACCAGCGCTGGCCGGTACGCATTCCGCGGCCATACAGACGAAGGGACCACGCCGTGCTGCCGCTGGTGACCGGGCAGCGCATCCTGGACACCTTCTTCCCGCTGCTCAAGGGCGGCAAGGCGGCGATCCCCGGCCCCTTCGGCGCCGGCAAGACCGTGCTGCAGCACCAGATCGCCCGCTGGTGCAACGCCCAGATCGTGATCTACGTGGGCTGCGGCGAGCGCGGCAACGAACTGGTCGACGTGCTCGAGACCATGCCGCTGATCATGGACCCGCACACCGGCAAGCCGCTCATGGAGCGCACCATGCTGGTGGCGAACACCTCGAACATGCCGGTGGTGGCGCGCGAGGCCTCGGTCTACGTCGGCATCACCCTGGCCGAGTACTTCCGCGACCAGGGCTACGACGTAGTCATGGTCGCCGACTCCACCTCGCGCTGGGCCGAGGCGCTGCGCGAGGTGGCCGGACGGCTCGGCCAGATGCCGGTGGAGGAAGGCTATCCCGCCTATCTGGCCTCCAAGCTCTCGGCCTTCTACGAGCGCGCCGGACGGGTGGAAACGCTGGCCGGCGACCACGGCTCGGTGACCCTGATCGGCGCGGTCTCGCCGCCGGGCGGCGACTTCTCCGAGCCGGTGACCAGCCACACCAAGGAGATCATCCAGACCTTCTGGGCCCTGTCGAAGGAACTGGCGGACGCGCGCCACTTCCCGTCGGTGGACTGGAACGAATCGTTCTCCGGCTACGTGTCGATCGCCGCCCGCTGGTGGGCCGAGAACGTCGATTCCACCTGGGCGGCCAAGCGCGCCGAGGCGCTGGCGCTGCTGGCCCAGGCCGAGGAACTGGCGCGCATCGTGAACCTGGTCGGCATGGAGGCGCTCTCGCCCGAACAGCGCTGGGCGCTGGAAGGCGCCTCGCTGATCAAGGAGGGCGTGCTCGCGCAGAGCGCGCTCGACCCGGTGGACAGCTTCTGCTCGCCGCAGAAGCAGTTCCTGCTGCTCGATCTGGTCCTGGAGATCTACCACCAGGGCGCGGACATGCTCAGGCTCGGCGTGCCGGTGCAGCAGCTGATCGCCCTGCCGCTGCTGTCGCGCGCGCGGCGCATCAAGATGCAGGTCAAGAGCGAGAACGCCGACGAGTTGAAGAAGGTGATCGGCGAGGTGCGGGACGTCTTCGGACACATGCGCGTCGAATACGCCAGGCCCGAGGGGGCGGCGGCTTGAGCGCCTGCGGCGCAGAACTGAGACAGCCATGAAGGAACGCGAATACCGCATGTCGTCGGCCGCCCGCGGCGGCCTGCTGTTCATGAAGGGCGTGCAGGGCGTGGCGCTCGGCGACCGGGTGGTCGTGCAGGACCACAAGGGCCGGCGGCGCAACGGCCAGGTGATCCGCAGCTCGAACACCCTGGTGCTGGTGCAGGTCTTCGAAGGCACCGACGACCTCGACCTAGAGCGCACCTGGGTGCGCTTCCTGGAAGAGCCCTACGAGCTTCCGCTCTCGCCCGAACTGCTCGGCCGGGTGTTCAACGGCGTGGGCCTGCCGCGCGACGGCCGTCCGCCGCTGGTGGCGGCGCTCAAGCGCGAGGTCAACGGCGCTCCGGTGAATCCGGCCGCCCGCGCCTATCCGCGCGAGTTCATCCAGACCGGGGTGTCCTCGATCGACGGGCTGAACTCGCTGGTGCGCGGCCAGAAGCTGCCAATCTTCTCCGGGCCCGGTCTGCCGCACAACCGGCTGGCGGCGCAGATCGTGCGCCAGGCCAAGCTGCTCGGCGAGGAAGGCGCCTTCGCCCTGGTGTTCGCGGCGATGGGCGTGTCCCACGCGGACGCCCGCTTCTTCCAGGAAGAGTTCGAGTCCTCCGGCGTGCTCGGCAACGTGGTGATGTTCGTGAACCTCGCCGACGACCCGCCGATCGAGCGCCTGGTGCTGCCGCGCACCGCGCTCACCGCCGCCGAATACCTGGCCTTCGACCTGGACCTGCACGTGCTGGTGGTGATGACCGACATGTCGAACTACGCCGAGGCGCTGCGCGAGATCGCCACCGCCAAGGGCGACGTTCCGGCGCGTAAGGGCTATCCGGGCTACCTCTATTCCGACCTGGCCGAGATCTACGAGCGCGCCGGACGGATCAAGGAGCGGCGCGGCTCGGTGACCATGATCCCGGTGGTGTCCATGCCCTCCGACGACATCACCCACCCGATCCCTGACCTCACCGGCTACATCACCGAAGGCCAGGTGGTACTCTCGCGCGAGCTGAACAACCAGGGCGTCTATCCGCCGGTGGCGGTGCTGCCCTCCCTGTCGCGGCTGATGAAGGACGGCATCGGCAAGAACTACACGCGCGAGGATCACCCGCACGTGGCCAACCAGCTCTTCGCCTCCTACGCCCGCGCGCTGGAGGTGCGCAACCTCGCGGCGATCATCGGCGCGGAGGAGCTCTCGCAGAGCGACCGCGACTACCTCGCCTTCGGCAAGGCCTTCGAGGAGCGCTTCGTCAACCAGGGCGAGGACGAGGACCGCACCATCTTCGAGACCCTGGCGATCTCCTGGGAGCTGTTGTCGCTGCTGCCGCCGGAGACGCTGACCCGGGTGACCGAGGAGGAAATCGCCAAGTACCACAACTGGCAGAAGTCGCCGGTCGCCGCGTGAGCCGATGAAACTCAAGGTCGCCCCGACCAAGAGCGCGCTGCTGCAGCTCAAGCGGCAGACCAAGTTCCTCGAACTCGGCCACGACATGCTCGAGCGCAAGCGAGAGCTGCTCACCCGGGTCGTGTACGAGCGCCTCGGGCAGTACCGCAAGCTGCGGCTGGAAACGCGGCGCAAGCTGGAGGAGGCCTACCGCTGGGTGGCGATCGCCCAGATGCGCATGGGCACCCAGTTCCTGCGCCAGTCCTCGCTCGGCCTGGAGCCCGCCGTCGACGTCTCGGTGCTGCCGCGCTCCAGCGTCGGCGTCGAGTATCCGGCGGTCACCGCCGAGGCGCGGCCGCTGCAGCCGGTCGGGCTGATGTGGACCGACGCCAGCTTCGACGAGGCCCGCGCCCACCTGCAGGAGCTCACCCTGTTTCTCGCGCGCCTGGGCGAGGCGGAAACCGCGCTGTGGCGGCTGCTGCTCGAACAGCGCAAGACGCAGAAGCGGGTCAACGCGCTCAAGTACAACATCATTCCAGGCTTCCGCGCCCGCATCCGCTTCATCCACGCCGCGCTCGAGGAGGAGGAGCGCAACGCGCTGTTCCAGATGAAGGTGCTGCGCGAGAAAGCAGACACCGCCGCGCGGCAGTAGTGCCCGACCCGCCGGCGGCGGGCGCTTTTCCTCCATAATCCGGGCGCCATGCCCGCGAACAGCTCCCGCAATGCGCTCGCCCGCGACGTCCGGCCGGTCGAGGTCTGGGCCTGGGCGATGTACGACTTCGCCAACTCCGGCTACACCACGGTGGTGATCACCGCGGTGTTCAACGCCTATTTCGTGGCGGTCGTGGCCGGCGGTGCGGACTGGGGCACGCTCGCCTGGACCGCCGCGCTGTCGGTGTCCTACGTGCTCACCCTGCTGAGCGCGCCGCTGGTCGGCGCGCTGGCCGACGCCTACGCCTGGAAGAAGCGCCTGCTCGCCCTGTCCACCGCGGGCTGCATCGCCGGCACCGCCGCGCTGTGGTTCGCCGGCCCCGGGACGCTGGCGCTGGCGGCGGTCGCGGTGATCGTCTCCAACCTGTGCTTCGGCACCGGCCAGAACCTGATCGCCGCCTTCCTGCCCGAACTGGCGGATTCGCGCAGCATGGGCAAGGTCTCGGGCTGGGGCTGGAGTTTCGGCTACCTCGGCGGTCTGCTGGCGCTGGGATTGTGCCTGGCCTATATCCACTACGCTCAGGGACTGGGCCATACGGCCGAGCAGTTCGTGCCGGTCACCATGCTGATCACCGCCGCGCTGTTCGCGGTCTCGGTCCTGCCCACCTTCGCCTTCCTGCGCGAGCGCACGCCGGCCCAGGGCGGCGATCCGCTGCACCTTGCCGCCACGGCATGGCGGCGGCTGGCGATCACCGTTCGGCACGCGCGCCGCTTCCGCGACCTGTCGCGCTTCCTGGTGTGCAACGTGTTCTACCAGGCCGGCATCCAGGCGGTGATCGCGCTCGCCGCGATCTACGCCCAGGAGGCGATGGGCTTCAGCACCACCGAGACGCTGATGCTGATCCTGGTGGTCAATCTCACCGCCTCGGCCGGCGCCTTCGCCTTCGGCTACCTGCAGGACCGCATCGGCCACATCCCGGCGATCATGCTCACGATGATCGGCTGGATCCTGATGGTGCTGATCGCCTGGCGGGCGCAGGGGGCGGCGATGTTCTGGGTGGCGGCGAACATCGCCGGGCTGTGCATGGGCGCCTCGCAGTCCGCGGGGCGGGCGGTGGTCGGCATCCTGGCACCGCCCTCGCGCCTGGCGGAGTTCTACGGGCTGTGGGGCTTGGCGATCAACCTGGCCTCGGTGTTCGGCCCGCTGACCTATGGCCTGGTGAGCTGGCTTACCGGCGGGGACCACCGCGCGGCCATCCTCGCCACCGGCAGCTACTTCGTCGTCGCCCTGTTCATCGTCTTCGGCGTCCGGGTCGGTCGTGGCCGGCGCGCCGCGCTCAAGGCGGAGCGCGAGGACAGGCGCATCGCGGCTTCGGCGCGGACGGTGGATCACGCGCCTGCGGCGCTAATCCACCCTACGCCAGGTCACGACTCCGGAACCCGTAGGGTGGAATAGCCGCGCAAGCGGCGTATTCCACCGTGGCACACCGACGATGGGATACGGGCTTTGCCCTATCCCGACCGACGCCGCTACGCCTGCGACGCTCCCGTAGGGTGGAATAGCCCGCAGGGCGTATTCCACCGTCTCGGCGCACGCCCGTCCTCCGACGGTGGGATACGGGCTTTGCCCTATCCCACCCTACGCCGCTGTGCCTGCAACGCCCCGCAGGGCATATTCCACCGCAGCCCGGCGACTCAGCCCGGCGGCGGCGCCGCGATGAAGCGCAGGCGTCCGTCCTTGCGGTCGAAGGCGCCGACCGCCGTCCCGGCGATGCCCTGGGCCGGCGCTTCCACGGCCTGCGCATCGCAGGCGGCCAGGTCTATGGCGTAGAGGCCCTCCCCGCTCTGCAGCAGGTAGGTCTCGGGCCCGGTCTGGAAAAGCTCGGCGCGGGCATCGCCGACCGGGGTCGGGCTCAGCGGGTGCCTGCGCTGGCATTCGGGCATGCGGGCGACGACCAGCGCCACCTCCGACTGCTTGCTCCAGAACCAGCGCTGCTCCCGGATCAGGGTGAGCGCCGTGTCGCGCGAGCCGCCGATCTCGTAGGAGGCGGCATCGTTCTCGCAGGCCGCCAGCAGCAGCGCGGCCGGCGCCAGGACGAGCAATCCGGATCGCATGGCGGACCTCATTCGGGCTTGAGCTTCCATTGCACCTGCTCGCCGGCGCGCAGCGGCACCAGCACGTCGCGGTGGTCGAAGGGCTGGTGTTCCGGCACCCGCCAGGGCTCCTGCACCAGCGTGATCGTCTCGCTGTTGCGCGGCAGGCCGTAGAAATCCGGGCCGTGCCAGCTCGCGAAGCCTTCCAGGCGGTCCAGCGCGCCGGCCTGGTCGAAGGCTTCGGCGTAGAGCTCGATGCCGGCGTGCGCGGTGTAGCAGCCGGCGCAGCCGCAGGCCGCCTCCTTGGTGTGCCTGGCGTGCGGCGCCGAGTCGGTGCCCAGGAAGAACTTGGGATTGCCCGAGATCGCGGCGCGCACCAGCGCGCGGCGGTGGGTCTCGCGCTTGAGCACCGGCAGGCAGTAGTGATGCGGCCGCACGCCGCCGGCGAAGATCGCGTTGCGGTTGAGCAGCAGGTGGTGCGCGGTGATCGTGGCCGCCACGCCCGGCCCGGCGGTCAGGACGAAGTCCACCGCCTCGTCGGTGGTGATGTGTTCGACCACCAGGCGCAGGCCGGGAAAGCGCGCGATCAGCGGCACCAGCACGCGCTCGACGAACGCCCGCTCGCGGTCGAACACGTCCACCTCCGGGTCGGTCACCTCGCCGTGCACCAGCAGCGGCATGCCCAGCGCCTGCATGCGCTCCAGCGTCCCGAAGCAGCGCTCGATCGAGGTGACGCCGGCATCCGAGTGGGTGGTCGCCCCCGCCGGATAGAGCTTCACGCCGTGCACCGCCCCGCTCGCCCTGGCCCGGTCGATCTCCTCGGGCAGGGTGTTGTCGGTGAGGTACAGGGTCATCAGCGGCTCGAAGCGGGCGCGCCTGGCCGGCCCGTGGTGCAGCGCCTGGAGGATGCGCTCGCGATAGGCCAGCGCGTCGGCGGTGGTGACCACCGGGGGCTTCAGGTTCGGCATGACGATGGCACGGCGGAAGCGCGCCGCCGTGTCCGGCAGCACCGCCGCCAGGGCGGCGCCGTCGCGCAGGTGCAGGTGCCAGTCGTCCGGCCGGGTGAGGGTCAGGGTGCGCATGTGCGTCTGCCGTGCGGCTCGCTGCGGTTCGGGTCGTTCATCGTCCCGGATTCTATGCTATTCCTCTGCGCCGAGTTCCAGCGCCCTCCGGTAGAGCGCGTTGCGCGGCGCGCCGCTGATCTGCGCGGCCAGCCCGACCGCCTGCCTGAGCGGCAGCTCGGCCAGCAGCAGGCGCAGGATGCGCTCGGCCTCCGCGCCGGGCCCGTCCGGGGGCGGCGCGCCGGAGACGATCAGCACGAACTCGCCGCGCTGCCGGTTCGCGTCCGCGGCCAGCCAGGCCGGCGCCTGCGCGAGCGGCATGCGTTCCACCGTCTCGAAGGTCTTGGTCAGTTCGCGCGCGATCACAAGCTCGCGCGCCGGCTCCAGCCCGCTCGCCAGGTCGTCCACCGTCTCCACGATGCGGTGCGGCGCCTCGTAGAACACCAGCGCATGGGGCAGCGGGCGCAGCCCGGCGATCTCCTTGCGCCTGGCCGCGGGCTTGCTCGGCAGGAAGCCGAAGAACAGGAAATGCGGCTCCCGCATGCCGGCGGCCGAAAGGGCGGCGATCGCCGCGTTCGGCCCCGGGATCGGCACCACCGCGAACCCGGCTTCGCGCACCCGCGCCACCGTCCTGGCGCCCGGATCCGAGATGCCCGGCGTGCCTGCGTCCGAGATCAGTGCCACCCTGCGGCCGGCCTCCAGGTGCTCCAGCACCCGCTCGCAGGCCCGGGCCTCGTTGTGCTCGTGCAGGGCCAGCAGCTTCGCGCGCGCGCCGATGTGCCGCAGCAGGACCGCGGAATGCCGCGTGTCCTCGCAGGCGATGACGTCCGCATCGCCGAGCAGTTCGCGGGCGCGCTGCGTGATGTCGCCGAGGTTACCGATGGGCGTGGCCACCACATATAATGCGGCGGACCTGGGGGCAGCGGCAGGCTGGATATCGGACACGGAGCGATCGGGCGCGCGATGCGAAACGAAAGTCGGCAGCCATTGTCCTGCGCGGCCCGGCCCGGCGCAACGGTCCGGCCGTGAACCGCGCCGGCAGCGCCGCCGAGGACCTCGCGGCCGCCCACCTGGAGGGCCGCGGCCTGAAGGTGCTGGCGCGCAATTACCGTTGCCGCGGCGGCGAAATCGACCTGGTCTGCCGGGACGGCGCGACGCTGGTGTTCGTCGAGGTCAGGCTGCGCAGCGGCAGCCGCTTCGGCGGCGCCGCGCAGAGCATCACCGCCGCCAAGCGCGGCCGGCTGCTGCTCGCCGCGCGGCACTACCTCGCCGGAAAGCCGGAGAGTCCCTGCCGCTTCGACGCGGTGCTGCTGGACGCGCTCGACCCGCGCCGGATCGACTGGATACGCGATGCCTTCGGCGCCGACTAGGCTGCTGCTCGCGGCGCTGGCCCTGGCGGCTGTCTGGCCGGCCCGGGCCGAGAGCGTGCGCATGCTGGTCCAGAACTCCCCGCTCGCCGGCTTCCAATACCATGCCGGCACCGAACTGTGGCAGCAGATCCGGGTGGGCGATGCGCTCGACCTGGTGCGCGAGCCGGACAATCCCCATGACCGCAACGCCGTGCGGGTCGAATGGCGCGGCCGCAAGCTCGGTTACCTGCCGCGGGCGGAGAACCGCGCGGTATCCGCGGAACTCGATCTCGGCACCCGGCTGGCCGCGCGGGTGTCCCACCTGCGCGAGGAACGCAATCCCTGGCGCCGGATCGGCATCGACATCTACGCAATCTGGAGCGCCAACGAATAATCCGTCGGGATGGCGCGACACTGGGCGGCGGCTCGGCACATGCGCTAGAATGCCCGCCCATCCTTGCTCTCCGGACTCCATGGATCTGGTTGCCCGCATCTCGCAGCAGTTCGAGGACAGCGCCCGCACCAAGCAGGCCGCGGTCGAGGCCATGGCCGGGCCGATCGCCCGCGCGGTGGAACTGATGGTCGGCAGCCTGCTTGCCAACGGCAAGATCCTGGCCTGCGGTAACGGCGGATCGGCCGCGGATTCGCAGCATTTCGCCGCCGAACTGCTCAACCGGTTCGAGATGGAGCGTCCCGGCCTGGCCGCGATCGCCCTGACCACCGACACCTCGACGCTGACCTCGATCGCCAACGACTACGCCTACGAGCAGATTTTCGCCAAGCAGGTGCGCGCGCTCGGGCAACCGAACGACGTGCTGCTGGCGATCTCGACCAGCGGCAACTCGCCGAACGTGATCGAGGCGATCCAGGCGGCGCACGAGCGCGACCTGAAGGTGGTGGCGCTGACCGGTCGGGGCGGCGGCAGGATCGCCGACCTGCTGCGCGACGGCGACGTCGAACTGTGCGTGCCGGCCGAACGGACCTCCCGCATCCAGGAGGTCCATCTGCTCACCCTGCATTGCCTGTGCGACGGCATCGACTGCCTGTTGCTTGGAGTGGAATGATGAAACGCGAACGTCTGATGCTCGTCGCCCTGGCCGCCGCCCTGCTCGGTCCGCTGCAGGGCTGCGTTCCCGTCGTGGCAACAGGGGTGGCGGTCGGCGCGCTGGCCACCGCCGACCGGCGGACCTACGGCGTGCAGGTCGACGACACCGGCATCGAGGTCAAGGCGGAAGCCGACCTGCTGCAGCGCTTCGACGACAAGGTGCACGTCAATATCACCAGTTTCAACCGCAACGTGCTGATCACCGGCGAGGTCCCGGACGAAGCGACCAAGGCCGCCATCGAGAAGATGATTGCCGGCTATCCGAACGTGCAGTCGGTGACCAACGAACTGCGCATCGCCCCGCCCGAGTCCTACGGCTCGCGCAGCAACGACGCCTACATCACCTCCAAGGTCAAGGCGCGCTTCGTCGAATCGGGCAAGGTCTACGCCAACATGGTGAAGGTGGTGACCGAGGCCGGCGTGGTCTACCTGATGGGGCTGGTCACGCAGCAGGAGGCCGACGCGGCCACCGAGATCGCGCGCACCACCGGCGACGTGCGGAAGGTGGTGCGTGTCTTCCAGTACATCAGCGAAGAGCAGGCGAAGAAGCTCGACCTGCCGCCGCCTGCGGACGCTGCGCCCGCCTCGGCGCCGAAGCCGTAGGCCTGCGCTCAGGCGCTCAGGCGCGCAGCGCGCGCTGCAGTCCGCGCATCGCCCAGCCGAGCACCGGCAGCTTGGCGTAGAGTTCCTCCGCGGCGTCCCAGTAGTCCCTGTGGAAGCTCACGCGGCCCTCGCCGTCGAAGCGCAGGTGGCTCACGCCATGCACCGTCTGCACGGTCGCCGGCCGCCAGGTCCTCATCCTGAAATGGAAGTCCCAGGCGAGCATGACGCCGTTCTCGCCGGCGATGCGCTCGGTGACGACGAAACGCGGGTCGTGCACCTGGCGGAACATGTGCTCGAAGATGCGGCGGATCGCCTCCACGCCGCACACCTCGTTGAACGGATCCTTGAACCAGGCGTCGCAGGCGTAGAAGCGCTCGATCTGGACCAGCGAGGCCGGGCTCAGGTGCTGGAAAAAATCGACCAGCGCGTCCAGGTCCTCGCCGGCGGCTACAGGCCGGTCATGCTGCGCACGATGCGGAAGTACAGCGGATAGGGAAGCCATTCGAGCACCTTCATCGTAAGGGTGAATCTGCGGGGGAAATGGATCTCGAAGCGTCCGGCGGCGAAGCCGCGCAGGATCTGCCGGGCCGCCTCCTCGCTGGAGATCAGCGCCGGCATGCGGAAGTCGTTCTGCGCAGTGAGCGGCGTCGCGACGAAGCCGGGATTGATCGCATAGACCGAGATTCCCTTCGGCGCGAGGTCCAGGTGGAGCGTCTCCGCGAAGTTGATCAGGGCCGCCTTGCTCGGGCCGTAGAGCGCCGCCTTCGGCAGGCCGCGATAGCCGGCCACGCTCGCGGTGAGCGCGATCGCGCCCTCCCCGCGGGCCAGCATGTCCGGCAGCACGATGCTCACGGCATGCATCGCGCCGAGCAGGTTGGTGTCGATGGTGGCGCGCGCCAGTTCCGGCGTGATCTCCCAGGCGCGCAGCGGCGTGTAGGTGCCGGCCATGTAGACCACCAGGTCGGCCCCGCCCCAGGACTCGCCGATCCGCGTCCAGGCCGCGCGCAACTGCTCCGGCGCGGCGACGTCCAGCGGCAGCACCAGGGCGTCGTCGCCCCGTCCGGCGGCGACGCGCGCGAGCCCGGCCCTGCTGCGGGCGGACAGCGCGACCCGCGCGCCGCGGTCGAGCATGGCGGCGGCGGTGGCCGCGCCGATGCCGCTGGAGGCGCCGATCATCCAGACGCGGCGGCCTTTCCAGTCGCGGATCGGACGGTTCACGGGCCGCGCCTGCTGAAGCTCAGGGTCACCTCGCCGAGCCTGAAGCCGAACTTGCTCATGAACGAGCGGTTCAACATGGTCCGCTCGTCGATCAGGAACATCCAGTCGTCGAAATCGACATGGTAGACCTTGCCGTCCACCGGCAGCGCCATGACATAGCGCCAGCGCAGCGCATTGCCCGAGGCCTCGCCCTGCGCCTCGCCGACCACGTCGGCCGCCGTGCCGATGTAGCGGCCCTCGCCGGTCCGGGTGATCGTCCACACCCGGCGCTGAGTGGTCCCGTCCGAGTAGGTGAACAGTTCGTCCAGGGTGCCGGTGTCGCCCTGCCAGCTCGCCTCGATCACCACGTGGAAGCGCTTGACCACCTTTCCCGAGCGGTCCTGGAACATGCCCCAGGCGTCGACGGTGCCGTCGAAGTAGCTGCGCAGGTCGAGCACCGGCTTCTCCGACCTGTAGGCATCGACCTGCACGCTTGCGCAGCCGGCGAGCGCAAAGGCGGCGGCGAGAATCGCCAGTAGCCTGCTCATCGTCCCATTCCTTCCGCAAAGGGCGCGGCGCGGCCGCGCCAGAGCAGCGCCGCCGCGACCAGCTTGAGCGCGACCGGCAGCAGCGCATAGACCACGCTCAGGGCGGCCGCGCCCCCGCCGCCGGGGGTGCCCGGCTGGTAGCCGAGCAGCGCAAGCAGCGGCAGGGATACCCCGGCCGCGAGCGCGAGGTTGAGCTTGGTGACGAAGTTCCAGACGCCGAAGTAGGCGCCGGAGCGCGCGGCATCGCCCGCGCGCGCGTCGCCGTCGATCACGTCGGCGAGCAGCGAGGGCGGCAGGGTCAGGTCGGCGCCCAGCGCGGCGCCGGAAAGCGCGCAGATCAGCGCGAAGGCGACCAGGTCGCCCGGCCCCAGGGTGTAGGCCCAGGCGAATACCGCCACGGCCAGCCCCATCGAGGCGAGCCAGGCGTTCGCCTTGCCGATGCGGCCCGAGAGCCACACCCAGCCCGGCAGGGCGACGACGCCGGCCACGAAATACAGGCCGAGGAACAGCCCGGAGTAGGCTTCCAGCCGCAGCACGTCCGCGATGTAGAACAGCACCAGGGTGGCGGGAACCGCGGCGGCGATGCCGTTGGCGGCGAACACCGCGAGCAGCCGGCGGAAGCGCCGGTTCGCCCAGGTCAGCCGCAGCGCCGCGGCGAAGCTCTCGCGGTCCGGCGCTCGCGCGGCCTCGACCGGCGCCGCGACCAGGGTCACGGTCGCCGCCAGCGCGAGGATGGGCAGGAAGATGAGCGCCATGTGCGCCAGCCCGCCCGCAAGGTCGCCGCCCAGGTGTCCGGGCACGACCGCGGCGGTCACCACGCCGACCAGCGCGAAGCCCTCGCGGCTGGCGACGATGCGGGTGCGCTCGTGTCCGGCGGTCGAGAGCTCCGCACCCCACGCGTAGTAATTGACGCTGGCGAGCGAAAAGCCGAGATAGACCAGGGTGAGCGTCAGTGCCAGCCAGGCCGGGCCGATCCACGAGGCGGGCGGATTGAATAGCCCGAGCATGCCCAGCGCCAGGAAGGGCAGCGCGGCGGCGATCAGGATGCGCCGCCGCCCCAGCCGGTCGCTCCACCAGCCCATCAGCGGATCGAGCAGCGCATCCAGCAGCCGGATGGCGAGCAGGACCACGCCGACCACGGTCAGCGACAGCCCGAACGCGTCGCCGTAGAGCTTCGGCACGTGCACATAGATCGGCAGCGCGGCGAAGGCCAGCGGCAGGCCGAGCGCGCCGTAGGCGAGCAGCTGGCCGCCGCCGATGCGCCCGCACGTTGCTATGGGAAGCTGCGCGAGCGTAGAAGCTCTCATGGCATCAGGATTCCTGCAGCAGCCGGGCGCGCAGTTCGGGAGCGCGCGTGCGCGCGTCCAGCCAGATGGCGAAGAAGGCTCGTGCGAACTCCGGATCGGCCACCTCGCCGACCGGCCTGCCGTCGTGGAAGAAGGCCGCCCCGCGGCCGGGCAGGTTGACGCCGACGATCACGTGACCGGCCGCCACGTCCGGGAAGATCGACTCCAGCGCGGATTCCCAGCGCCGCAGTTGTGCCTCGTCCCGCCAGCCCAGCCGTCGCATCTCGGACATGCTCGAGGAGACCAGCCGGTCGCGGGAGATCTCGCGCGCATAGCGCAAATGCAGGGCGAAGGGTGCGGAGTCCTGGTAGCGTTCGCCGCTGACCCAG
>DATMWM010000054.1:0-10323 GCA_035562535.1 Rhodocyclaceae bacterium
CGGCCGACGCGCCGCCGGCCACACAGTTGCTCGAGGTGACGAACGGATAGGTGCCGTGGTCGATGTCAAGCAGCGTCCCCTGGGCGCCCTCGAACAGCAGGTTGGCGCCGTTCTTGTTCGCCTCGTAGAGCGCGCGCGGCAACGAGTTCGGCGCGACCACCGGGCGGCCGCGACGCTGCGGCTGGTTCGACGCGGCGGCGCTGAAGCGTTCGATCCAGATCAACGGGGTTTCCGGCCTGTGCGTGACCAAGCTGGACGTGCTGGACGGCGTGGAGGAACTGAAGCTGTGCACCGGCTACAGGCTGGACGGCAAGTTCAGCGACATCCTGCCGGTGGGTGCCGAGGAGATCGCGCGCTGCGAGCCGGTCTACGAAACGATGCCGGGCTGGTCCGAGAGTACGGTCGGGCTGAAGGCGCTGGACGCCCTGCCGGCCAGCGCCCGCCGCTACCTGTCGCGGATCGAGGAACTGTGCGGGGTGCCGGTGGACATCATCTCCACCGGGCCGGACCGCGAAGAAACCATCCTGCTGCGGCATCCCTTCCAGTGAGCGGGCAGGCGCCACGCCAGAAAACGAAAAGGCGACCGGTGGTCGCCTTTTTGTCTTGGTGCCCAGGAGAGGACTCGAACCTCCACAGTGTTGCCACCGCTAGGACCTGAACCTAGTGCGTCTACCAATTCCGCCACCTGGGCAGGCGGCGCGCATTCTATAGGAACTCCGGGGAAAGTCAATGAAACGGCAGAGTGAAAAAGGCCTGAGCAAGGTGCGGCGCGCGGATCCGCATTTCGAGCGCGAGCGCGCGAAATATGCCGAACCGCTGCCCAGCCGCGAGTACATCGTGCAGACGCTCACCGAGGCCGGTGTGCCGATGTCATTCGAGCGACTGGCGGGCGCCCTGGACATCCTGCCCGCCGAGATCGACGCGTTCCAGCGCAGGGTTTCCGCGATGCAGCGCGACGGCCAGGTCATGCAGAACCGGCGCGGCGACTTCCTGATTCCCGACAAGGCGGACCTGATCCGCGGCCGGGTCGAGGGCCACCCGGACGGCTTCGGCTTCCTGGTTCCGGACGACGGCAGCCCGGACCTGTTCCTCGACCCGCACGAGATGCACAAGGCGCTGCACAAGGATCGCGTGCTGGCGCGCGTGACCGGGCTGGACCGGCGCGGGCGGCGCGAAGGCAAGATCGTCGAGGTGCTGGAGCATGCCAACCGCAAGGTGGTCGGCCGGGTCTTCGACGAGCACGGCGTGCTGTTCGTGGTGGCGGAGAACCGGCGCATCAACCAGGACATCCTGATCGCGCCGGGCGGCCGCACGCGGCCGAAGGCCGGCCAGGTCGTGGTGGTGGAGATCGTCCAGCAGCCGAGCAAGCAGGCGCAGGCGATCGGCCGCATCGTCGAGACGCTGGGCAACTACGCCGACCCGGGCATGGAGGTGGAGATCGCGCTGCGCAAGCACGAACTGCCCTTCGAATTCTCGGGCGAGACGGCCGCCGAACTGCGGAGCCTGCCGCGCGCCGTGCGCAAGTCGGACCTGGCCGGGCGCGAGGACATCCGCGGCCTGCCGCTGGTGACGATCGACGGCGAGACGGCCAAGGATTTCGACGACGCGGTCTATTGCGAACGGCGCGGCAGCGGCGCCAGGGCCGGCTTCAGGCTGGTGGTGGCGATCGCCGATGTGAGCCACTACGTGGGCGCGGGCAGGGCGCTGGATCGCGAGGCGCAGGAGCGCGGCAACTCGGTGTATTTTCCGCGCCGCGTGATCCCGATGCTGCCGGAGAAGCTGTCGAACGGGCTGTGTTCGCTGAATCCGGACGTGGACCGGCTGGTCATGGTCTGCGACATGGAGATCGCCTCGACCGGCAAGATCGGGCGCTATCGCTTCTACCCGAGTGTCATCCATTCCCATGCGCGGCTCACCTACACCGAGGTGGCGGAAGCGCTTTACCAGCAAGGCTCGGCCGCGCAGGAGCGGCTGGCGGAGCTGATGCCCCAGCTGCGCGACCTGGACGCGGTCTATCGCGCGCTCGCCAAGGCAAGGGCCAAGCGCGGCGCGATCGACTTCGAGACCGTGGAGACGCGGATGATCTTCGACGAGCAGGGCAAGATCGAGCGCATCCTGCCCTACGAGCGCAACGATGCGCATCGCATCGTCGAGGAATGCATGCTCGCGGCGAACGTCTGCGCCTCCGAGTTCCTGCATTCGCGCGGCAACCCCGCCCTGTACCGGATCCACGAGGGGCCGACCGCGGAGAAGCTGGCGCAGCTGCGCGAGTTCCTGAAGCAGTTCGGGCTCGGCCTGGGCGGCGGCGACGAGCCCCATGCCTCGGACTACGCCCGGCTGCTGACGCAGATTCAGGGGCGGCCGGACAAGCAGCTGCTGCAGACGGTGATGCTGCGCTCGCTGCGCCAGGCGATCTACAGCCCGGAGAACGTCGGCCACTTCGGCCTGGCCTACGAGGCCTACACCCATTTCACCTCGCCGATCCGGCGCTATCCCGACCTGCTGATCCATCGTTCGATCAAGGCGGCCCTGGAGGGCGCGCGCTACGAGCCGGGCGACTGGGAGGAAATCGGCATGCACTGCTCAATGACCGAGCGGCGCGCCGACGAGGCGACCCGCGACGTCGAGGCCTGGCTCAAGTGCTACTACATGATGGACCGCGTCGGCGAGGAGTTCGAGGGCAGCGTGTCCGCGGTGGTGCCGTTCGGCATCTTCGTCGCCCTGGATGCCGTCTTCGTGGAAGGGCTGGTGCATGTGTCCGAGCTCGGGTCGGACTACTTCCACTTCGATGCCAATGCGCACCAGCTCGTCGGCGAACGGACCGGGACGCGCTTCCGGCTCTCGGACCGCGTGCGCGTTCAGCTGGTCCGCGTCGACCTGGAGACCAGCAAGATCGACTTCCGGCTGGCCGGCGAACGCGAGGCGCGAACGGGCCATAAGGGTCGCTCCGGGCGGCATCAAAAGATATTTCCGCGCGACTGATCCGGGTGCTTCCAACGTACCCCGAGTTGTGCGATAGTTTGCGCGGTCGACCGAACCGATGGAGGCACTTGCAGCGAATCAGTAGATTAGAACGCACGAATCTAAATCCGGCGGTACACTGCCGCCCGTCGTAGCGTTCTCGATTGCAAGGAACTGCCGGCATCGCGCAACAGCCAGCTGTACAGTGTTTTCGCGGCACAAAGAGGATCTAACTCTTTGATGTAAAAGAAGTACAAATGCGACTAAACGCAAGTACCAAAGGGGCGACAAAATTCAGCAGCATCTCGGGCAGTTCACGTAGGCAGACCGGCGCCAAAAACCGCATTCGTTTTTGGCGCTTTTTGCGTCGTGGGGCCGGAGATGCGGCTTCAACATCCGTAGATTTTTTCCAAGCCGCATACTCTCGATGGAGGAAACCATGGCAGCACTGTTTTCCGACGACTGGATGGTTGATTTCGGCAACGCCTGGAACGACGAGAAGGACCTCGGCGACTCCCTGGCCAAGATCAACTTCAACTCGGTGATCGGCTACGGCTTTGACGGCGAGGACAAGCCGCGCGGCGTGATCAAGGTGGAAAACGGCTACGTGACCGCGGCCGGCGCCTACAACGGCGAGGGCATGAACTGGGATCTGCGGGCCACTGCGGGCGACTGGGAGAAGTGGCTGCAGGAAGGCATCGGCATGGTCAAGCTCGGTATGGCCTACACCACCGGCAAGATGAAGTTCAAGGTGGGCGACTACGGCGCCATGATCAAGAATCCCGCCATGGCCGGCCCGTTCATCAAGAGCTTCTCCGTGATGGGCAAGGTACCCCGTAGCTGAGCGACCACTGAGGGCTCCCGACATGCTCTCCAAGCCATTCCTAATCCTGCTGGCAGCCGTGCTTGGCGGGGGCCTCGCCTGGATGTTCAAGCCCACGCCTCCCGCGGCGCACAACGGCGGTGTACGTCCGTCCGTTCCGGTCGCCATGGCGCCCCAGATCAACATCAGCGACGTCTCGACGCAGGCCGTCGCGGCGCGGGCGAAACTGGGCGGCTTCGTCGAGCCCCGCTACTCCGTGCGGCTGACCGCCCAGGGTCCGGGCAGGGTCGCCTACATCGGCGCGCGCGAGGGCGAGACGGTCGCCCCCGGTCAGGTGGTGGTCGGGCTGGACGAAGACGCGCTGTGGCCGGACTACCGTGCCGCCTGGGCCGGCGTGGCCAGCGAGATGGCCGCGCAGCAGAACGCCCAGGTGCAGCTCTACAACCGGATGCACGGCCCGCAGACCGCGCCGATGGGTGGTGCGGCCCAGGAAGGTTTCGACCGCTCCACCATCCCGTTCTTCAACCTCGGCCAGCAGATGTTCAACCAGGCTGTGCCTTTCGCCGCGCCGTTCATGGGGCCACTCGCTGGCTCCGCCGGGCAGTTCGCCGGCCCGCAGATCCAGTCCCAGTCGCAGGCGCAGCGCTCGTTCCCGTCGATGAACAACTACCGCTCCGAATACGAGCGGCAGATGGCCGCGATGATCGCGGCCCAGTCACGCATCGACTCGATGGAGGCGCGCATGCGCGACCGCCGCGCGATCGCGCCCTACCCCGCGGTGGTGCTGGCGAAGCATGTCAACATCGGCGACGTCGTCCAGCCGGGCCAGCCGCTGATGGACCTGGCGGACACCAATCAGCTCGATGTTCGCATCGACGTGCCTACGCGGCTAGTGATCCAGCTCAAGCTCGGCGAAACGATCCCCGTCACGCTCGAAGGCAACGTCAATGTCCAGGCCCAGGTGGCCCAGATCTTCCCGGCTGCCAGCCAGACCCAGCGCACCGTGACCGTCAAGCTGGCGTTGCCGGCGGGTACGCAGGCCGCGCCGGGAATGTATGCCACCGCGCTGATCTCGGAGGCGACCAGCCCCGGCGAACTGCTGTCCACCTCGCCGGCGGTGCCGACGTCGGCCGTCGTCTACCGCGGAAGCCTGCCGTCGGTGTTCGTGGTGGCGAACAACGGAGCCGTCGAATTAAGGGTAGTGCGCCTGGGCGAGACCGTTGGCGACCGTGTGATCGTACTCTCGGGATTGAAGCCGGGCGACAAGGTGGTCACCGCTCCGGGGCCGAACATGCGCTCGGGCGACTCCGTCTTCGGTAAGCCGTATCAATCCTGATCGACGGGCCGGGGAAGGAAGAAATGGCCGAGATCAACCAAGAACAGGCTGGTAGCAAAGACCAACCCTCGGGCGCCGCGCCACAAGGCGGGGCGTCCGCCCATCCGCCGCGGCGTCATGGCCTCGCGGGTCTCCTGGCCCGCGCCTTCATCGAGTCGCCGCTGACCCCGCTGCTGCTGGTCGCCTCGTTCCTGGTGGGTCTGCTCGGCATGATCATCACGCCGCGCGAGGAGGACCCGCAGATCTCGGTGCCGATGGTCGACATCATGGTCGCCTACCCTGGCGCGAGCGCCGCCCAGGTGACCAACTTGGTTTCCGAGCCGCTGGAACGGTTGATGTCGGAGCTCTCCGGCGTCAAGCACGTGTATTCGCGCTCCAGCGACGGCATGTCCCTGGTCACGGTGCGCTTCAACGTCGGCGAGCAGATGGAGCCCTCGCTGGTCAAGCTCTACGACAAGCTCCAGTCGCACATGGACGCGATCCCGAAGGGGGTCATGCCGCCGCTGGTCAAGCCGAAGAGCATCGACGACGTGCCGGTCGTGACCATCACCCTGTCGTCCGCGAACCACGACATCGTCACCCTGCGCAAGCTCGCGCTGGACGTGCTGCAGCGCTTCAAGTCGATCTCGGACACCGGCCAGAGCTTCATCGTCGGCGGCAGCCAGGAGCAGGTGCGGGTCGAGGTCGACCCCGCCAAGATGGTCAGCTACAACCTGACGCTCGGCCAGGTGGCCAGGGTGATCGGCGCGGCCAACCAGCGCGCCGAGGCCGGCAACGTGGTCGATGCGAACCGCGCCTTCACGCTGTTCTCCGGCGAGTTCCTGCGCGACGCCAGGCAGGTCGGGGATCTGGTCATCTCCGTGAATCAGGGCCAGCCGGTGTTTCTGCGCGACATCGCCCGGATCAGCCAGGGCGAGTCCGAAACGAAGACGGTCGTCACGAACACCCAGAGGCTTTCCGACGACAGCTTCGCCACCCACCCGGCGGTGACCGTCGCCGTGGCGAAGAAGAAGGGCACCAACGGCGTGGATGTGGCCCGGGCGATCCTCGTCGAACTGGAATCGCTGAGGGGCACGCTGATCCCGCCCGATGTCGAGGTGCTGGTCACGCGCGACTACGGCGCGACCGCGAACGAGAAGGTCACCGGCCTGATCTTCAAGCTGTTCCTGGTGTCCGCCCTGGTCACCCTGCTGATGTTCGTCACCATGGGCAGGCGGCCGGCGTTGATCGTGCTGATCACCATTCCGGTCGTGCTGCTGATGTCGCTGGCGGTGGCCTACCTGTTCAAGTTCACGATCAACCGGGTGAGCATGTTCGCCCTGGTGTTCGCCATCGGAATCCTGGTGGACGACGCCATCGTCGTGGTGGAGAACATCTACCGCCGCTGGCTGCAGGCGAACGACACCAACGACGAGATCACGATCGACGCGGTAGACGAGGTCGGCAATCCGACCATCCTGGCCACCTTCACCGTCGTTGCCGCCCTGCTGCCGATGGGCTTCGTGACCGACATGATGGGCCCGTACATGCTGCCCATCCCGGTCCTGTCTTCGGCCGCGATGATCTTCTCGCTGATCGCCGCGTTCGTCTTCGTTCCCTGGCTGGCGGCGCGGGTCAAGCCGAAGATGCAGGAACTGGAGCGTGCCGCGGACCGCGAGCACCGCCAGGGCAAGGCGATCGCGCATCACTACGAGAAGCTGATCACGCCGATCATGAACTCGAAAGTGCTCGGTGCGATCACCCTGCTGGTCATCATCGGCATGATGATGGCGGCGATGTCGATGTTCTTCTTCAAGGCAGTGCCGTTCAAGATGCTGCCCTACGACAACAAGTCCGAGCTGCAGGTGGTGATCGACATGCCGGCCGGCACCGACCTGTTCGTCACGGAGAACCTGGCGCGCATGCTCGGCAATGAGCTGCAGCAGGTCCCCGAGGTGCTGTCCTTCCAGACCTACGTGGGAACCTCTTCGCCGTTCAATTTCAACGGTCTGGTCCGGCACTACTTCATGCGCTCGCTCTCCTGGCAGGGCGACATCGCGATCCAGCTCAGCGACAAGAAGGTGCGCACGCGCTCCAGCCACGACATCGCCACCGAGGTGCGGGACAGGCTCACGCCGATCGCCCATTCGATAGGTGCCCGGCTGACCGTGGCCGAGGCGCCGCCCGGCCCGCCGGTCCTGCAGACGCTGGTGGTGGAGTTGTACGGTCCGACCGCGCCGATCCGGCGCGAGGTGGCGGCCCAGATCATGGGCATCATGGAGCAGACGCCGAACATCGCCGACGTCAACACCTACATGGAGGTTCCGCACGACGAGATCGTGTTCGAGGTGGATCGCCTGCGCGCCTCGATGTTCGGCTTCTCGGTCGAGGAAATCAACCGCGAAGTCATGATGGCGATGGGCGGTTTCGAGGTCGGGCCGGTCAAGCTGGAGCACGAACTCGAGCAGACCGTGATCGTTCTCCAGGTGCCGCTGGCGATGCGGGCCAACCTGGGCAACCTCCTGGTCCTGCCGGTGCGCCTGAGCAACGGTGCGCTCGTGCCGCTGGGCGAACTCGGCCGCTTCGTCAAGCGTCCGGTCAGCCCGGTGATCTTCCACAAGGACCTGCGTCCTCTCGAATACGTCGTCGGTGACGTCATCGGCCGCCTCGGTGCGCCGCTATACGGGATGATCGACATCGATGCGCGGCTGAAGAAGTACAAGACGCCCGATGGCCAGGTTCTCCAGGGCTCGTACTTCGGCCGCCCGGCCGACACCAACGTGTCGAGCTTCAAGTGGGACGGCGAGTGGGAGGTCACCTACGTCACGTTCCGCGACATGGGCATCGCCTTCATGGCGGCGCTGGTGCTGATCTACATCCTGGTGGTGGCGGAGTTCAAGAACTTCATTCTGCCTCTCGTGGTGATGGCCCCGATTCCGCTCACGCTGATCGGCATCGTCCCCGGCCACTGGCTGCTCAACGCGGACTTCACCGCCACGTCGATGATCGGCTTCATCGCCCTGGCGGGCATCATCGTGCGCAACTCGATCCTGCTGGTCGACTTCGCCAAGTCGCGGGTCGAGGAAGGCATGAGCGTCCAACAGGCGGTGGTGCTCGCCGCCGAGGTGCGGATGCGCCCGATCATGATCACCGCGCTGGCACTGGTGATCGGCTCGGTCGTCCTGCTCACCGATCCGATCTTTCAGGGCATGGCGGTATCCCTGCTGTTCGGTTCGCTGATCGCGACCTTCCTGACCCTGGTGGTGATCCCGCTCGGCTGCCTGTCGGCGCAGAGCCAGTTCTGCGTCGCGCCGTCCTGCAAGGTTCCGCCGAGGGGTGGGCCGGCGCCCGGGATGCCGCCCGGGGGCATGCCTCCTTCGGGTCCGCCACCGTCCGAGGGCGGCCCGCCCGCCGGACGGCCGACCCGTCTGGTCAAGCGGACCGAGGCGGGCGAGGGCGGCATCGCCGCCGCAGCGGCTGCCGCGGCTGCGGCGGTTGCGGCTGCGCCGCAGGAACCGGGCCGTCCCGGACGGCTGGTCAAGAGATCCGAGGCCGCCGAGGCGGCGCGGGCGACCGAGCCCGAGGTGGCGGGGCGACCTCCGAAGCTGGTCAAGAAGTCGGAGTTCACCGCGCCGACCCCCGAGGCGGAGCCATCGGCCGGAGGCAGACCACCCAGGCTGGCGCGCAGGTCCGACCTGCCCGTGGGCGAAGCCGCGGAGTCGCCGGCCGCCGCACCGTCCGGTCGACCGGCACCACTCATGAAGAAGTCCGCGTTCGAGCCGGTGGCAGAGCCTGCCGCTGCCCCGGTCGAAGCGGAACCCCCGGCGCCGGAACCGGCACCTTTCGTCGAGCCGCCTCTGCCCGCGCCGGTCGCGGCAGCCGAAGCGCCCCCCGCGCCTATCGCCTCGACTGCGGAGGAGGTCGCGGAATCGCTTGCGCCTAAATCGTCCGCGCGGCTGTCTAGAATGAAGAAGCCGGGCGACAAACCCGCTTCCAGCGCAAATGGGCGGGAGGGCCGGGCTGGCCCGGGATCCGTCCAGGCCGGTGCCGAGGGCCGGGAGCGCAAGTTCGTGGCGAAGCCGAAAGCGGCGGCCGAAAGCCGGGAGGCGGCCAGGGTCGAGCCCGCGGGGAAGACCGAACAGCCTACCGGCAAGGCTTCCCAGGACAAGATCGCGGCGGTCCAGTCCGGCAAGAAGAAACTGCGGGGCATCCGGATCAATCCCGATCTTGAATGACATGTCGTTGGGTGGAAATGCGAACATGAGCCGACTTCGAATTGCTGCAATCGCTGCAATGACTTTCGCCGGAACCGCCGCCTTCGCGGCGAACTTCGGCGAGCTTTCGCAGGCTCGGCAGGAGAGGGGAACGCCTGCGGTAGTACCCTGCCCGCCAGGGTGCGGTATGCCGATGGCTTCGCCTCCCGGAATGGCGGCGCCGGGCGCGATGGGTGGGCCGCTGATGCTGCAGGGATACGGCTTCAACCGGTACCCGTCGGTGCCGACCGGCGCGGTCGGCCGGTGGCCGACGGCGATGCCGATGCTGCCGATCGGCGTCCAGGGATTGCCGGCAAATCGCCAGTTGCGGTGGACCTTCGGTCAGGTGAATGCGGCGAGCGATCCCTTCAACGTTTGGGGATTGAGCACGCCTTACATGTTTGTGCCGTGGAGCACCCCGATGTCCGGGTGGGCCAATGCACAGATATGGGATTGGTGGCGCACGCGGGCCGGCGATGCCGGACCAGCGCTGCCGATCTGGTAGGGGGGCCTTCGCACCTGGCCCATGCAGGGGCCGCTTCGGCTCACCGAGTGGGCCGGGTTTGGGTGGTCGGGGCTTTTATAAATAGCTGTTCTGATGGAGACGCGATATGAAGGCAGGATTGACGAAAACGGCACTTGCTCTCACCATCGGCGCGCTTGCAGGTAGCGCACTGGCCCAGCAGCAACAGACCCCGCCGCCGCCGCCCGGACCGTACATGTCCGGTCCGCAGGCCGGCTCGGGCGGCGCCCCCGGCATGCAGCGCGCTCCGGCGCAACGTCCCGGAGGCGGTGGCCCCGCCATGCAGCAGGGCAGGGCCCCGGGTGCGCAGCAGGGCGGCCCCGGCATGCAAGGCGGTCCGGCCTACGGAGGCGGCGCGCCGGGCTACGGAGGCGGTGCGCCGGGATACGGAGGCGGTGCGCCGGGCTATGGCGGTTACGGCCCCGGATATGGCGGCTACGGTGATCCC
>DATMWM010000055.1:0-9729 GCA_035562535.1 Rhodocyclaceae bacterium
TGGGCAGGGAGATCGGGCTGATCCGCGGCGACAAGCCCGCGGTGATCCGCGGCGAGCATCTGGCGCGCATGTCGCCGACCGAACTGCAGCTCGCGCTGGAATCGCCGGACGTGCTCTTCGCCCGCGTGAGCGCCGAGCAGAAGATGCACATCGTCCAGGCCCTGCAGGCCAAGGGCCACGTGGTGGCGGTCACCGGCGACGGCGTGAACGACGCGCCCGCGCTGAAGGCCGCCGACATCGGCATCGCCATGGGGATCGCGGGCACCGACGTGGCGCGCGAGGCCGCCGACATGGTGCTGCTGGACGACAACTTCGCCAGCATCGTCGCCGCCATCGAGGAGGGCCGGACGGTCTTCCAGAACATCCGCAAGTTCCTCACCTACATCCTCACCTCGAACGTGCCGGAGATGGTGCCCTACCTGCTGTTCGCGGTGTTCCGCATCCCGCTGCCTCTGACGGTGATCCAGATCCTGGCGGTCGACCTGGGCACCGACATGATCCCGGCGCTCGCGCTCGGCGCCGAGAAGCCCGACCCGTCCGTCATGCGCCAGCCGCCCCGGCCGCGCCACGAGCGCCTGCTCAACTGGAAGCTGCTCGGCCGCGCCTACCTGTGGCTGGGCCTGCTCGAAGCCGCGATCGCCATGGCCGCCTTCTTCCACGTGCTGGTGCGCACCGACTGGTGCTACGGCACCTCGCTGCCGACCCACGACCTGACCTACCTGCAGGCGACCACCGCCACCCTGGCGGGCATCGTCGCGGCGCAGGTGATCAACGTCTTCAACTGCCGCCATCCCACGGAATCGGCATTCCGCTTCGGCCTGTTCGCGAACAAGCTGCTGGTCTTCGGCGTGGCGGTCGAGATCGCCCTGCTCGCTGCGATCGCCTACACCCCGGTCGGCAACCAGCTCTTCGGCACCGCCCCACTGCCGGTCGACGCCTGGCTGGTCATCGTCCCCCTGGCGCTGGCGATGCTCTTCCTCGAGGAGATCCGCAAGTGGCTGGTCCGCGTCGGCCAGGGTGCCAAGCGCGTGATCACGCGGCGGGAGCCGGGGGCGGCGTCGGCCCGGACGTGAGGAAGCGTAGGGTGGAATAGGCCCGGCAGGGCCGTATTCCACCATCGGAGGACGGCCGGTGGATTACGCGCCTGCGGCGCTAATCCACCCTACGGAGCCGAAAGGCTTTCGGGCAGCGTAAGGGCATGCTGATCAGGAACGAGATCCCGGGGGACCGCGTCGCGGTCCATGCCCTCAACGCAGCCGCGTTCGAGACCGCTGCCGAGGCGGGCCTGGTCGACGCGCTGCGCGAACAGGCGCGGCCGCTGGTTTCGCTGGTCGCGGACGACGGCGGCGCGGTGATCGGCCACATCCTGTTTTCGCCGGTCGCGCTGCCCGGACATCCCGGGCTGGCGATCATGGGGCTGGCGCCGATGGCGGTGGCGGCGGCGCACCGCGGCCGGGGCGTGGGCTCGGCGCTGGTGCGCGAAGGGCTGGAGCGCTGCAGGGAAATCGGCTGCGACGCGGTGGTGGTGCTCGGCCACCCCGCCTACTACCCGCGCTTCGGCTTCGTGCCGGCCGCGCGCTTCGGGATCGGCTGCGAGTACGATGCGCCGGCGGAGGCGTTCATGATTCTGGAACTGCGGCCGGGCGCGCTGGCCGGCGCCGGCGGCACGGTCAGGTATCACGCGGCGTTCGCCGCCCTGTGACGGTGTCGCTGGAAACCCGGTCCGGCGCAATCGCGTCGAACCCGGTGCGGTCAAGCGACAACCGAAACTGCACCCTTTCCTGATCAAGACTCGCCGGCTCTGGCAGCAAACACTGCGCAGACTTCACCAGCAAATCGCGGCGCGCGCCTCAAAGCAGAGCCCTTGCCCGCAACGGCGGTATTCCACCGTTGAAGGAATGACGGTGGATTGCGCGCCTGCGGCGCCAATCCATCCTGCGATGCTGCAGATTCGGACGCCGCTCTGCGCTACCGGCCCATGCGGAGCCTTTGACTGTGATACGGCAATGCCGTACTATCGGATCCATGTTCACGGTGGTGGAAACGCCGACGTTTTCCCGGCTGGCCGAGGAATACTGGGACGACGAGGATAGAAACGGCTTTGTTGGATTCATCGCCGCGAATCCCGATGCCGGTGATATCGTCCCCGGTTCGGGTGGGTTGCGCAAGGTACGTTGGGGACGAGCGGGCCGCGGAAAGCGCGGCGGTGTGCGCGTCATCTACTTCAACCGTCTGGACGATGGCGAGATCTGGTTGCTGCTGATCTATGGAAAATCGGTGAAGGACAATATTCCGCCCCACGTCCTTCGCACGATCAAGGAGGAAATCGAACATGGCTAGACCAAGACGAGACGTCGACCTGGGCGCCGAACTTCTTGCCTCGGTGCGCGAGATGAAGGCTGGAACGCGGGGCCGCACGCACCACCCGAGCGTTTCGGACATCGCGCGGGCGCGTGTAGGCTCCGGCTTGTCGCAGGCCGCATTTGCCGCATTGCTGGGCGTATCCGTACGCACGCTGCAGGATTGGGAGCAAGGCCGCCGCGAACCCTCCGGCGCCGCCAGGACCCTAATCAGAGTTGCGGAGCGTCATCCGGAGGTGCTGCAGGAACTTGCGGCTTGAGTGGAACGTCGCCGCCCGCGGACCTGATTGCCACATCCTGTACTCGCCGGTCGCGCTGGCCGGCGCGGGCGGCACGGTCAGGTATCACGCGGCGTTCGCCGCCCTGTGACGGTGTCGCCGGAAACCCGCGGGCCGGCGATTTGACAATCACCGCGTCCGCCCCGTAGTTTACGCGGCCGCCCCGGTGCCGAAGCCTTTGCATCGGGAGAAGAGCCCGCCGGAGCAGGCCGCGAGGCCATCGGTCGCGCATCCGCGCAGTCCGGCCCGGCACACATGCACACGTGTTTTTTCCTTTTCGCCGCCGGTCGGGCGCGCTCCCCGGCCCGGTCCGCGCAACAACAATGGAGAGATGAAGATGAGCACCTCGCGGACGTTTTCCCTGATCACCGTTTTCCTCGCTGCCGCGCTTTTGCTGCTGGCGCCTTTCGCGCGCGCCGAGATGGTCCAGGCGGACGAGACCCTGCCCCAGAGCCAGGTTGAAACCGACCGCGAGAAGGTGCGGTCGTTCCTCGACCGGGCGGCGGTCACCGAGCGGCTGAAGGCTCTGGGCGTGGAGGACGGGCTGCTGAAGCCGCGCGTCGATGCGCTCACCAACGAGGAAGTCCGCATTCTGGCGCAGAAGATCGACGCCCTGCCCGCCGGCGGCGCGCTGAGCGACTTCCAGGTGATCATGATCGTGCTGCTGGTGGCGATCCTCATCGCGATCATCGCCTGATCGGGCAAGGACGGTGGGTTACGGCCTTTGGCCTAACCCACCCTACGAGCCTGCGCGCTGCGGCTACGCGGTGCCGCCGACAGTGAGGCCGTCGATGCGCAGGGTCGGCTGGCCCACGCCGACCGGCACGCTCTGGCCTTCCTTGCCGCAGGTGCCCACGCCCGGGTCTAGCGCCATGTCGTTGCCGATCATGGAGATGCGGGTGAGCGCGTCCGGGCCGTTGCCGATCAGGGTGGCGCCCTTGACCGGATAGGTGACCTTGCCGTTCTCGATCATGTAGGCCTCGGCGGCCGAGAACACGAACTTGCCGCTGGTGATGTCGACCTGGCCGCCGCCGAAGTTCACCGCGTACAGGCCCTTCTTCACCGAGGCGATGATCTCCTGCGGGTCCTTGTCGCCGTTCAGCATGTAGGTGTTCGTCATGCGCGGCAGCGGCAGGTGGGCGAAGGATTCGCGCCGGCCGTTGCCGGTGACCGGCACGCCCATCAGGCGGGCGTTAAGCGTGTCCTGCATGTAGGCGACCAGGGTGCCGTCCTCGATCAGCACGGTGCGCCGGCTCGGGTTGCCCTCGTCGTCCACCGACAGCGAGCCGCGGCGGTTCGGCAGCGTGCCGTCGTCGACCACGGTGACGCCCCTGGCGGCCACCTTCTGGCCGATGCGTCCGGCGAACGTCGAACTGCCCTTGCGGTTGAAGTCGCCCTCAAGGCCGTGGCCGATTGCCTCGTGCAGCAGGATGCCGGGCCAGCCGCTGCCGAGCACCACGGTCATGCTGCCGGCCGGCGCCGGCCGGGCGGCCAGGTTCACCCGCGCCTGATGCACCGCGCTGCGGGCGTAGTCCTTCAGCGTTTCGTCGTCGAAGGCGGCGTAGTCGTGGCGCCCGCCGCCGCCGGCCGTGCCCTGCTCGCGCCGGCCGTGCTCGGCCATGATCACCGTCAGCGACACGCGGGTGAGCGGCCGCACGTCGGCCGCCATGTGCCCGTCCGAGCGAGCCACCAGGACCACCTCGTAGCTGCCGGCCAGGTGGGCCATCACCTCGACCACGCGATTGTCCTCGGCGCGGGCGAAGCGCTCCAGGCGCTCCAGCAACTGCACCTTCTCGGTGTCCGAAAGCGAGGCCAGCGGATCGGCCGGAGCGTAGAGCGCCGCGGGACGCGCGCCCTGGCGCAGCATCGGCATCAACTTCTCCGCGCCCTGGGCGGCGATCGCGCGGGTGGCGCGGGCTGCGGTGTCCAGGGCCGGCAGACTGATCTCGTCCGAATAGGCGAAGGCGGTCTTCTCGCCGGACACGGCGCGCACGCCCACGCCCTGCTCGATGTTGAAGCTGCCGGACTTGACGATGCCCTCCTCCAAGCTCCACGCCTCGGAGCGGCCGTACTGGAAGTAGAGGTCGCCGTAATCCACCCGGTGGCCGAACAGGGTGCCGAAGACGCCCTCCAGCCGGGACGGCGTCAGCTCGTTCGGTTCGAGCAGGTAGCGATTCGCCACGGGCATCGGTTCGGCGGCCGCGGCGGTGGCGTTCAGATCGGTCATCTGGTTCATATCGAAATTCATCAGGGCCGCCGCGTGGGCGGCCGGCGGATTCGTCAAACGAGCCGGCGGTGCCCGAGCGCCGGCAGGCTCGCCCGGATCGCCGCCATGTGGTCCAGGTCGACATCGCCCACGACGACGCCTGGCCCTTCGGCCAGCCGGTCGATCACCGCGCCCCAGGGGTCGACGATCATCGAATGTCCGTGGGTGAGCCGGCCGCTGGCGTGGCGCCCGCCCTGGGCGGCAGCCGCCAAGTAGCACTGGTTCTCCACCGCCCGGGTGCGTACCAGCAGGTCCCAGTGCGCCTCGCCGGTCGGCCGGGTGAAGGCGGCCGGCAGGCAGATCAGGCTCACCGGCCCCATGGCGCGGAACAGCTCGGGAAAGCGCACATCGTAGCAGATGGCGAGCCCGACCCGGCCGAGCGGCGACTCGAAGCCCGCCACCTCGGCGCCCGGCTCGATGGTGGCGCTCTCGTCGTAGTGCTCCTCGCCGCGGTCGAAGCCGAACAGGTGGATCTTGTCGTAGCGCGCGACGCGCTCGCCGCCGGGGCCGTAGACCAGGCAGCTGTTGCGCACCTTGTCCGGCGCGCCCGCGACGAGCGGCATCGAGCCGCCGACCAGCCAGACGCCGTGGCGCGCCGCCTGCGCGCTCAGGAAATCCTGGATCGGGCCGCCGCCGTCGGTCTCGCGGACCGCCACCTTGTCACGGTCGCTCAGGCCGACGATGGCGAAGTATTCCGGCAGCACCACCAGCATCGCGCCCCGCTCCGCCGCCTGGGCGATCAGGCGCCCGGCCTGGGCGAGGTTCTCGTCCACGACCGGCGTGGACACCATCTGCACGGCCGCGATGCGGAAGCGCCGCTGCGACGCCGCGGTCATGGAGTCGGGCCGGCGGGAGCGGCGGGGATGGCGGGCGCAGCGGACTGCGGCCCGGCAGCCCGCTCCACCTTCGGGTCGGCCCAGTTGCCGGTCACGCGGTACTCGTAGGCGAACGCCTGCTCGATCGGATCCTTCAGCACCTTCTGGGCGAAGTAGGCCGCAACGCCGGCGAGCGGATTGACGATCGCCGCGCCGATGGCCACGGTCTCCGACAGGGTGGGCTGCACCTTCACGCTCAGATCCTGGGTCTCGTTGTTCAGGTTCACGATGCCGCTCATCCGCACCTTCGCGGCGGGCCCGGCGATGGCCAGGTTCGCGGTTTCCATGACCCCGCGGCGCACGTCGATGCTACCGGAAATGCCGTCGAAGGCGAATCCCTCGCTGAACACGTCGCGGAAGTCCAGCGTGGCGCGCCGCGGCAAGGCCTGCAGGCTGAGCACGCCGAGCAACCGGCCCACGCCGGGCTCCAGCTTGGCGAACTGTCCCTGCCGGACGTCGAGGTTCAGCTTGCCGCCGAGCGACGCGTAGTCGATGCTCGACGGCGCCCCGTCCCAGCCGAGCTTGCCCTCCAGCCTGCCCGAGCCGCGCCGGACCGCGTTCGGGTAGCCCAGGCGCTCGAGCAGCTTGCCGATGTCGCCGACGTTGAGCTGGAAATCCAGGACGGTGTGCCCCGAACCCTCGCCGGCCTGCCACTCGCCGGTCGCGGTCAGCGTCCCGTCCGGGTTGCGCACCATCAGCCTGTCCACATCCCAGATGCCGGCGCGGTTCACCGCCTCCAGTTCCAGCCTGCCGAGCTGTTTGCCGCGCAGCGTGAAGGATTCGGCGACGACGTCCAGCCCGGGAATCTCCTTGACGTCCTCCTCGCCGCTCGGCGCGACCACGGCCGGCCGCACGTCCGCCAGCGCGAGATGCTTCAGCCTGGCCTGCAGCCTGCCAGCCCCGCCGCGGCGCCACGACAGCTCGCCGGCCATTTCCTTGCTCGTGATCTGCGCCTGCCAGATCTGGTCGCGCAGCGTCGCCTTCATGCCGAAGCCCTCGAACTGCTGGCCGTAGGCGACCAGCCTGTCGATCCGGACCGTGCCGCTGCTCAACGGGATCGCCGTGTCGCGCGAACCGCCGGCCAGGGCGCGGCGCCAGGCGTCGGCGTCCAGCGCGGGCAGGCTGGCGGCCAGCGCGACGCCGCTTTCGGGCATGCCGGGCGGCGCCTGGCCGATGCCGACGGCGCCGCGCTCCAGCGTGCCGCCCGCCTCGTCGAGCCGCCGCTGCAGCGTCGCGCTCAGGACCTGCCCGAGGCTGATCCGCGTCAGCTCACGCTGGCGCCCGTTGTTTCCCGGAACCGGCGCCGCGCTGCGCTCGACCTTCAGGGCCAGTGGCTCGGCCGCGCTCTTGTTGAACGGCGGTGGCAGGCTGGAGGCGATGCCCAGCAGGTTCGACTCCAGGTCCAGCCGGACCTGCCCCTTCTGCGCCCTGATGCCGGAGCGCCAGGTGGTGACGCCGCTCAGGTGTTCGAGCAGCGGAGTATCGAAGTGCTGCCGCAGCCCGGCGGCCGAGGCGGAGCCGTTCAGGCTGAACGCGACGGCGCCGTCGCGGGTCTCGGCGGACACGGTCACCGGCGAATCGAGCAGCCGGCCGGTGGCGTTGCGCACCGACAGGCTGGACTCGCTGAACAAGACGCGGGCGTTGGCGTCGGTCAGCGGCGGCAGGTCGGGGCCAGGATGGATCGTGTTGCCGACAAAGAGGAACTCGCCCCGGATCCGCGTCTTGTCGAGCTGCGCCAGCGGCATGTCCACGGACAACTGCACGGTACCGCCGCCGCTCGCGCGCATGCCGTCGGTGAAATGGTCGATGAATTCGGTGACCGGACTGGCGGCGACGAAACGCAGGAAGTCCGCGGTCGGACCGCTGGCCCGCCCCTGCGCCGTGAGCATGGGCGAGTCGGCCCCCAGGTCGGGAATCTCGGCCCGCGCCCCGCCGATCTGCACACCGTAGACGTTGCCGCCGGTGGCCTGGATGACCATGTGCCGTCCCTCGAACAGCAACTCCCCGCCGACGTTCTCGATCGGCGGCCAGTCCGGCGCATAGCGCAGCGTCGCGCCGCCGAAACGGCCGGTGACCTGGAAGATGCCCTGATTCGGATCTGCGAACGGAAAGTCTTTCAGCGGCCCCTTGAGCCGCAGCTTCGCCTCGTCCGCGCGCCCGCCGACCAGGGCCGCCTTCAGCCAGGCGCGCACGTCCGGCATGATCACGTGGGGCAGGTAGCGCCACACGGCGCCGGTCTCGGCCCGGGACAGGCGGGCGACGACGTCGACCTCGCCGAGTTCGCCGTGCCGCCAGGCGTAGCTGCCCGAGGCGGTGCCCGCGGCGTCGCGATTGGCGAACTCGACGTGATTCAGCCGCAGTTCGCGCCGCTCGCCGCTCGTGCTCCAGGTGGCCTTTCCCTGCAACTGCTCGAACTCCAGCCTGGGCTCGGGGAACACCTGGGGCATCAGCAACGCCGCATTGCGGCTGTCCAGGGAGATGGTGCCGTGCTGCTGGCCGCCGCTCAGTTCGCCGCTCAGCCCGGAAAAGCCGGGCAGGGCCGCGGTGGCCTGGAGCCCGATGTTCTCGAAGCGGGCGCGGACCGCGAGGATCTCGGTCTCTTCTGCCCGCTCTGCCCATCTGAAGTCGACGTCGTAGACCTTGCCCTGCGGCCGGTAGGCGTCCAGCCTGGACCGCAAGGCCTCGTTGAGCGGCAGATGCCCGGCCAGCCGGGCCAGCGCTCCCAGGTCCAGGCCGTTGGCGGTGAATTCGCCGCCGCCCGCCTGCCCGTCCCCCTGCGGAACGGTCCGGCGCAGCGAGAAATCGAGCGGACCGATGCCCGGTCCCTCGCGCGTGGCCAGCACGAGCTTCTCGGCGCCGAGCCGCAGGCCGTCCGGCAGGGCGGCGCCGGTCAGGCGGCCGGCGAGCGTCGTGACATCGAGCAGCGGCAGGTCGGGACGCAGCTTCAGCCTCACTTCGCGCAGGTCCACATCGGCGGTCGCGGCTTCCGGCCTGCCGCCGGCGACGTCGATCCAGACCCGCATCGCGCCGGCGCCCTGCGGCAGGTGGACCGGATAGTCCACCCAGGTCCGCCAGGCCGCCAGGTCGACCCGGTCGAGCGCGGCATAAGCCTCGCCGCGCCATTCCCCGATGCGCTCCAGCGTCGGCCCGACCAGGTCCGCGCGCAGGTCCAGCCCCGAGGCCAGCGCTGGCGGCGGCTCGGCGGTCATGCCGAGGCGGTGCCGGTCGCCGCTGTTGTCCAGCCGCAGGTTGACATGCTTCAGCTCCAGGGGGGGAGCCTTGCGGCGGGCATCCTCCCAGATGACCATCGCATCGCGGATGACCACCTGCCGCTGCCGCAGCACCCAGTCCGAGAGGCCGCCGCCCTGGCGGTCGGGATCGATCCGGATGCCGGCGACGTAGACGCTGCCGTCCTCGGCGCGGCGGATGGCCAGCATCGGTTCGAGCAGTTCCAGCCGGTCCAGCCGCAGCGCCCCGTGGAACAGCGAGGTCCAGGACACCACCGCCTCGATCGTCTGGAACTCCAGCGCCGGCCGCCCCGCTTCGTCGGCGATGCGCACCGCCTGCAGCGCGAGGCGCGGGTTGAGCCCCTGCCAGTCGGCGGCGATCTCGCGGATCGTGACCGGCAGCCCGATCGAGCGGGAAATCGCCTGCTCCAGGTCGCCGCGGTGGTTGTCGATCTCCGGCAGCACGAGATAGCGCAGGCCGAGGATCGCGGTCGCGGCCGCGAAATAGAGCACGGCGAGCATCCAGCCGCCGATCCGCCAGGCGCGCAGCGGAACCGAGTCGACGAGCCGGTGCAGGCCGTCGGTCGCTTCGGCGATGGCGTGCGCTGCCGGAGACGGGCCGGCCGGATTCGGGTTGGGCATCGGTGGACGGGTGGGGCGCATCGCGTGATGGGCTGGCGCGCAGCCGATAGAATGGACGGACTTCCGGCCCCGCGCCGATTC
>DATMWM010000056.1:0-3833 GCA_035562535.1 Rhodocyclaceae bacterium
GATGCAGCAGCAGCCGGGCGATGCGCGCATGGGCCGCGCCGGAGCACAGTTCGGTCAGGAACAGGTCCGCCTTTTCCAGTTCCTCCTGCATCTCTGTCATGACGCGATCGACGAAGCGCGGATCGTTGCGCTCCGTTTCGAGCACGAGCCGCGCGGGGACGCGGCACAGGGCGGTGTCGCTCAGAGCCACCGCAGTATGCCGGTAGGGTGTTCCCGAAAGCGCCTCCAGGCCGACCGTGTCGCCCCCGCGCGCCAGCCGCACGATGCGCTCGTCCCCGCCCGCGGAATAGCGCACCAGCTTCATCAGGCCGTAGCGCAGGATGAACACGAATTCGGCGGCGTCGCCCAGCCTGTAGAGCAGTTCCTGGGGCGCCACCTGCACGATGCGGAAACCATCGACCAGATAGGCGCGCTGCGTGCGGAAGGTGCCGGAAAACAGCCCGAGCGACTCGGCCGGGCATTCGGCGCAATCCTCCGGCGTCGCGCGGCGGGCGGCGTTCCCGTCGACGACCCGCAATACCTTGCTCATTCAGGCGGTCCGAAGGCTGAGTGGCACGATACCAGCATGTCGCCAGCAATGTACCATCGTTTCACGCCGGCGACGGCCAGCGCTGCTGGACTTGCGTCGAAGCGCGAGGCCGAGCCGCTCAGTCCACCCTGATGGTCACGGTCTTCGGCCTGCCGGGTTCTGCCTTGGGCAGGTCGATCCGCAGCACGCCGTCATTGTAGCTGGCCTTCGCCTGGTCTGCCCGGACCGGCGCGGGCAGCGGCACCACGCGCCGGAAGCTGCCGTAGGCGCACTGCAGGACGCGCCAGCGACCCTGGGTGTCCTCGCGCCGGAAGCGCTTCTCGCCGCTCACCACCAGCGCGTCGTCGACCAGTTCGATGCCGATGTCCTGCTTGTCCATGCCCGGCACCTCCAGGCGGACCACCAGCCGGCTGTCGTCCTCGAACACGTCACCGCCGAGCATGGACCAGCCGCGCATGGGCAGGTACAGCGCGTCGTCGACCTCCCCCGGCGAAGGCAGGTCGGAACGCTCGCCCGGCTTGAAACGGGTCAGGGCGCTGGCCGCGGACTGGCGCAGGTGCCGCCAGCCTTCCGCCATGGAATCCCAGAATGCGCCGAGACCCTCCTTCACGGAATCCATCTTCATCGCAGGCCTCCTGCTGATTCGGTGTATCGCGCGGTCGGTGGAATTGGCGCCGGCGGCGTCATTCCACCGATCCGTTCATGCCGGCCCGGCCTGCCGCTCACGCCACCTGCACCTCGATGCGGCGAGGCTGGGCATGCTCGGCCTTCGGAATGCGCAGCTTGAGCACGCCGTTCCTGAACTCGGCGGCGACCTTGCCGGCATCGAGTTCCTTGGACAGGGTGAAGACCCGCCGGTAGCGCGCCAGGCCGACCTCCGCGTGCGTGGCTTCCATGCCCTCGGGCACGCTCAGTCCGATCTCGCCCTCGATGGTCAGGGTGTCGGCCTCGATCTGGAGGGTGAGCTTCTCCTTGGGCACGCCCGGCATGTCGGCATACAGGGTGATGCCGGCAACGTCCTCGATCACGTCCACCGGCGGCATCAGGGTCGCCTCGCTGCGGCCGGTCTCGGCCTGTTTTGCCACCTGGGTGTTTTCGCTCATGTTCGGTTCCTCCTCACTGGACGGCGATGCGCCGCGGCAGGGCCGCTTCGACGCGCTGGATGCTGACGTGCAGGACGCCGTCGCGGTAGCTGGCCTGGACGGCGTTCGGGTCGGCGTCGTCGGGCAGGGTCACCACCCGGCGGAAGCGGCCGGCGAAGCGCTCGTCGATATGCACGGTGGCCTTGGCCTCCGGCGGCGGCAGCTCGCTCTTGCGCTCGCCCGAGATCGTCAGCACGCCCTTCTCCAGTTGCACCTCGATGCTGGCCGGATCGAGGCCCGGGGCGAAGGCGTAGATCTCCACCGAGCGCGGCGTGCTGCCGACGTTCATCGCCGGAAAGCCGCCGCCGGCCAGACCGCGTATGCTCGGGGAGACATCGACGGCCTGCTGGAGCTCGCGCTGCAGGCGGTCCAGCTCCGCGAACATGTCGCGGGGAAACAGGGATCGATACATCATCGCATTCCTCCATTTCTGGTTGTTCGGGCGCCTCGTTCCGGCGCCCCTGGCTCCCGAGTTTGGGGTTTTTCCGGCGAGTTCAAGCCGCCCGGGCGGCGGCGCGGCTTGTTCCGCCGGCACTTGATGTTCCGGGCGGACGCCATCATTCTCGGCGTTTTCCGACATTCCCCCGCGCCGTCGCCGGCCGGGAACCGACGAAGGGGTTTTCCATGAGCAGACGCCTGCTCCTGACGTTCGCGCTGCTGTTCCTGTCCGTCCCCCAACAAGCCGCCGCCCAGGCCGGCGGGGTCGAGAGCCTGCGCCAGACCAGCAAGGCCTTCGCCACCGTGGCGCGAAAGGTGGCGCCATCCGTGGTGTTCATCCAGGTGGAAGGCCGGCAGGCGGTCCGCTCCGAGGCCCTGCCGTTCGGCGACGACCTGCTGCGCCGCTTCTTCGGCGAGGACTTCCCGGGGCGTGCCCGGCCGGGCACGCCCGGGCGCTCGCGCAAGGTCTCCAGCCAGGGCTCCGGCTTCGTCTTCGCCTCGAACGGCGGCACCACCTACATCCTCACCAACAGCCACGTGCTGGAAAGCGCCGAGCGCATCCGCGTTCGGTTTCAGGACGGCCGGGAATTCGACGCGCGGATCAGGGGCTCGGACCCGAAATCCGACGTGGCGGTGATCGAGATCGCCGCCAGGGACCTGCCGGCGCTCGCCTGGGGCGATTCCTCGAATCTGGAGGTCGGCGAGTGGGTGGTCGCGATGGGCAACCCGTTCGGGCTGAGCCACACGCTGACCGTCGGCGTGGTCAGCGCCAAGGGCCGCACCAGCCTGGGCATCAACGACTACGAGGACTTCATCCAGACCGACGCCGCGATCAACCCGGGCAATTCCGGCGGTCCGCTGGTCAACCTGAACGCGGAGGTCGTGGGCATGAACACCGCGATCTTCAGCCGCAGCGGCGGCTACATGGGCGTCGGCTTCGCCATACCGAGCAAGCTTGCGCGCACCATCGCCGAACAACTGGTGGCGCAGGGACGGGTGACCCGCGGCTACCTGGGGGTGACCGTCCAGAAGCTCACCACCGACGTCGCCGCCCCGCTCGGCCTGAAGGAGGGCCAGGGCGTGCTGGTCGCCGAGGTGGGCGAAGGTTCTCCCGCAGCGCGCGCCGGCCTGCGCCCCGGCGACGTGCTGCTCAGCTTCGACGACGCCCCGCTGAACGACGGCGGCCAGTACCGCAACCGCGCGGCGCTGGCGAGCCCGGGCAGCACGGTCACCCTGGGCATCCTGCGCGACGGCCGCAAGCAGGACCTGCGGGTCAAGGTCGGGCGGCTGGACGAGCAGGAGGCGCCCGAGGACAACCCGGGCACCGGCAACCTCGGCCTGACGGTGCGCGCGCCCACGCCCGAACAGATCGTGCGGCTGCGGCTCAAGCCCGGGCAGGGCGTGGTGGTCACGGCGGTGGCCCGTTCGTCGATCGCGGCGCTGGCCGGCCTGCGCCCGGGCGCCGCGATCCTGGAGGTCAACCGCAGGCCGGTGGCGAGCGCCGACGAGTTCGCCCGCGCGGTGGAGGCAGCCGATGGACAGGTGCTGCTGCTGGTCAGCGAGAACGGCCGGACCCGCCACCTGACGCTGAGCCGGCGCTGACGGCAGGCGCCGCCCGCCTTACCATCACGCGATGAACGCCCAGTTCGCGCCCGCCGACGCCGAGAGTCGCGCGAGCGCCGCATCGAGGTCGGGGCAGGTCTCGACGGCGATGCCCGCCCGGG
>DATMWM010000057.1:0-4226 GCA_035562535.1 Rhodocyclaceae bacterium
GCCGAATCCATCAGCGTGCCGTCCCAGTCGAAGACGATCAGCTCATAGTGCGCCATGGTCGCGGCTCTCGGTTCGGTCGAGCAGATCCAGATGACGCCGCAGGTCCCCGGGCAGCGGCGCCGCCAGTTCCAGCGGCCGGCCGTCCACCGGATGGCCGAGTTCGAGGTTCGCGGCGTGCAGGAACATGCGCTTCAGCCCCGAGCGGACCAGTTCCCGGTTGAACGCGAAGTCGCCGTACTTGTCGTCGCCGCAGATCGGGTGCCCCAGATGCGCGAGATGCACCCTGATCTGGTGGGTGCGGCCGGTGATCAACTCGACCTCCACCAGGCTGGCGCTTTGCCAGCGGGCCTTCAGGCGAACCAGGCTGTGGGCCATCCTGCCCGAGTCGGAAACCGTGACCCTGCGTTCGCCGGCATCGTCTACATATTTGTGCAGCGCGAGCCGGACGTTGCGCACCGCATCCCGCCAGCGGCCCTTGACCAGGGCCAGATAGCGTTTTCGCACGGCCCCGTCGCGCATCATGGCGTGTAGCGTGGTCAGGGCCGAGCGTTTCTTCGCCAGCAGCAGCAGACCCGAGGTGTCGCGGTCGAGGCGGTGGGCCAGTTCGATGAAGCCGCTCTCCGGGCGCTGCGTCCGGATCTGCTCGATCACGCCGAAGCTGACGCCGCTGCCGCCATGCACGGCGACGCCTGCCGGCTTGTTCAGCACGATCAGGGCGTCGTCCTCGAACAGGACTTCGAAAGGCTGCCCGACTACGGCGGGTACGGCCGGCGCGGCCGCCGTGCGCAGCGGCGGAATCCGCACCTGGTCGCCCGATTGCAGCCGGTAGTCCGGGCCGACCCGGCCGCCGTTGACCCGCACCTCGCCGCTGCGCAGGATTCGGTACAGGTGGCTCTTCGGCACGCCCTTGCAGCGGCGGCGGAGGAAGTTGTCGATGCGCTGGCTGTGCTCGGCTTCGCCGACGACTTCGTGCCTGACCGCCGGGGTTTTGCTCAACTCCTTCATTATGAATATACTGGCGCAGGTTTGCGGATTTGTGTCGAGCTACCGCCGCCCGTCGCCTACGACAGGGCGCAGCGCGTCGGTTCCCCTGGTTCGTGACTCGCCGCAGGCCATCCAGTACGGTTAATCTCGCTCGCCGGAAGTAGCGATCGACATTCTATTGCGCGCGCAAGAAACACGCGAATTGCTGATTCCTGAAACCCGCGGCCGCACCGCGAAGCCCAGGAAGCGCCGAAGACAAGTCCTTGATCCCATTGCACCGATCCCGTTCATGAGGCTGACGCACATCTCAAACTGATCCGGACCGTGCCAGCGGCAAGCGGCTTGTCCCGCCGTAAGAAAGCGCGCGGGAGAAACAATAGTGAAGCGCATGCTGTTCAATGCGACACAGGCTGAGGAACTCCGTGTCGCGATCGTCGATGGTCAGAAACTGATAGACCTCGACATCGAGTCAGCCACCAAGGAGCAACGCAAGAGCAATATCTACAAGGCGGTCATCACCCGCATCGAACCGAGCCTCGAGGCCTGTTTCGTAGATTACGGGACCGAGCGGCACGGTTTTCTGCCGTTCAAGGAAGTCTCCCGCTCTTACTTCAGGTCGGACGTCGAGCCCTCGCGCGCCCGCGTCCAGGATGCGCTGAAGGAGGGGCAGGAACTGATCGTCCAGGTGGACAAGGACGAGCGCGGCAACAAGGGCGCCGCGCTGACGACCTTCATCAGCCTGGCGGGACGCTACCTGGTACTGATGCCGAACAACCCGCGCGGCGGCGGCGTTTCGCGCCGCATCGAGGGCGAAGATCGTTCGGAACTACGCGACGTTCTCGACGAGTTGGAGATCCCCCAGGGCATGAGCCTGATCGCGCGCACGGCGGCGATCGGACGCAGCGCCGAAGAGCTGAAGTGGGACCTGAACTACCTGCTCCAACTCTGGATCGCCATCGAGAGTGCCGCCCAGGGCCAGACCGGCGCCTTCCTCATCTATCAGGAAGGCAGTCTGGTGATCCGTGCAATTCGCGACTATTTCCAGCCTGATATCGGCGAGATCCTGATCGATACCGACGATATCTACGAGCAGGCCCAGCAGTTCATGGCGCACGTGATGCCGGGCAACGTGAATCGGGTCAAGCGCTACCGCGACGACGTGCCGCTTTTCTCGCGGTTCCAGATCGAGCACCAGATCGAGACCGCGTTTGGCCGCCAGGTGACCCTGCCTGCCGGCGGCGCGGTGGTCATCGACCACACCGAGGCGCTGGTGGCGGTCGACGTGAACTCCGGCCGCGCGACCCGCGGCCAGGACATCGAGGAAACCGCGCTGCGCACCAACTGCGAGGCCGCCGACGAGATCGCCCGCCAGTTGCGCCTACGCGACCTGGGTGGCCTGATCGTCATCGATTTCATCGACATGGAGAACACGCGCAACCAGCGGGAGGTCGAAAACCGGCTGCGCGAAGCCCTGCATTTCGACCGCGCCCGCGTCCAGATGGGCAAGATCTCGCGCTTCGGCCTGCTGGAACTGTCCCGCCAGCGGCTGCGCCCGGCGCTGGCAGAAACCAGCTACATCCCCTGCCCCCGCTGTACCGGTACCGGCCACATCCGCAATACCGAGTCGGCGGCGCTGCACATCCTGCGCATCCTCGAAGAGGAAGCGATGAAGGAGAACACCGGCGCGGTGCATACCCAGGTGCCGGTGGATGTCGGTACGTTCCTGCTGAACGAAAAACGCAACGACATCCAGGCAATCGAACTGCGGCACAAGGTCAATATCATCCTGATCCCGAACATCCATCTGGAAACGCCGGCTTACCAGATCGTTCGCCTGCGGCATGATCAGCTCAACCAGGATGAAGATCAGCCCCCGAGCTACAAGATGGTCGAGGCACCCCAGGACGAGGAATACCAGCCGACCACCCCTGCGGAAGGCAGACCTCAGCGGCAAGAAGCAGCGGTCAAGGGCATCACGCCCGGACAGCCCGCACCGATGGCGCCCGACCGGGAGGAGACCCCGGCCATGCCGCCGGCTGCCGAAGCGCACAAGGAAGGATTCCTGCGCAAGATCCTCGCCTGGTTCCGCAGCGAGCCCCAGCCGGCGCCGAGCGCGGCACCCGCAGAGGAGGAACCGCGCGAGCGGCCGGCCAGCCGCGACCAGGGACGCCGGGGCGGACGCGGTCGGCGCGAGGGACCGCCGCGCGGCGGACGTCCCGACCGTGCCGATCGGCCGGACCGCGCGGAAAGCCGGGGCCCGGCGCGGCCCGAAGGCGCGGAAACCGCGCGCGAAGGACGCAGGCCGCGCCCCGAGCGCCCGGAACGTCCCGTCCGCGAGGAACGCGCCGAGCGTCCCGACCGCCAGGAACGTGGCGAACGCCCGGAACGCGCCGAGAGACCGGAGCGCGGGGAGCGGCCGGAGCGTCAGGACCGGCCCGAGCGCGAGGCGCGCGAACAGCGTCCGCCGCGCCCCCCTCGCCCCGCTTCGCAGCCTAGCGCCGAAAGCGTCCAGTCGGTTCCCGCCGAAGGCGCGTCCCCGGCCGAGGGCGGCGAAACCGGGCCGGATGGGGCGCAGCGCGGGCGGCGCAATCGTCGCGGAGGACGCGGAGGACGCGGCGACCGCAAGCCCGATGCCGCTGGAGTGCCGGCCGGAACTGAAGCCGAACTTGGATCGCCCTCCGAGGCGCTGCCGACCGACACGCTGTCCGAGGCAGGCGAGCCGGCCCGGTCAGAACTTCCGGTCGAAACGACCGCGGCCGCGCCTGCACCAGTGCCATTGCCCGAACCGGCCATGGAGATACGGGTGAGCGAATCCGAACCGCCGGAATCCCGTACGGTGCTGCCGCCCATGCCGGTCGCGGAACCCCCGGTTCGACCTGCGGACGCCTCACCCACCATAGTCGAACGCGCAGTCGCCAGCGCGGGGTCTCCTGCGGTTCCCGCGCCGGAAACGATGGTGGTGCAACCGGCGGTCGCTCTGGAGGAATCGGGGCTGGTGCTGGTCGAAACCGACCCGTCGCGGGCCCAGGTCTGGAAGCAGGCTGAACCGGTTTCCGAGCCGCCCCCGCCGCCTCGCCGCCGCCAGGCCGCAGCCGATGCGCCGCAGCAGGAGTCAGAGCCGCTGGTTCAGATCGAGACGCGCAAGTAGAGAACGCGAGCGTCCGTTCGGTTCACCGTCGGCGCAGGGCCTCCACCAGGCCCTGCGCCGCATCCTCGACCATGTCGAGCACCCGGTCGAAGCC
>DATMWM010000058.1:0-5426 GCA_035562535.1 Rhodocyclaceae bacterium
GTCGAAGAGCTGAAGAAGATCTCGAAGCCCTGCACCACCAGCAAGGAAATCGCCCAGGTCGGTTCCATCTCGGCCAACGCCGACGTCGATATCGGCAAGATCATCGCCGACGCTATGGACAAGGTGGGCAAGGAAGGCGTCATCACTGTCGAGGACGGCAAGTCGCTCGACAGCGAACTGGAAGTGGTCGAGGGTATGCAGTTCGACCGCGGCTACCTCTCACCCTACTTCATCAACAACCCGGACAAGCAGATCGCCATCCTGGAGAACCCATACGTGCTGCTGCACGACAAGAAGATCTCCAACATCCGCGACCTGCTGCCGGTGCTCGAGCAGGTGGCCAAGGCCGGCCGCCCGCTGCTGATCATCGCCGAGGACGTGGAGGGCGAGGCGCTGGCGACCCTGGTGGTGAATAACCTCCGCGGCATCCTCAAGACCTGCGCCGTCAAGGCCCCGGGCTTCGGCGACCGCCGCAAGGCCATGCTGGAAGACATCGCTATCCTCACCGGCGGCGTGGTGATCGCCGAGGAAGTCGGCCTGTCGCTGGAGAAGGCCACCCTGAAGGACCTGGGCCAGGCCAAGCGCATCGAAGTGGCCAAGGAAGATACCACCCTCATCGACGGCGCCGGCGACGAGAACGCGATCAAGGCCCGCGTCACCCAGATCCGCAAGCAGATCGAGGATGCCACCAGCGACTACGACAAGGAGAAGCTGCAGGAGCGCGTGGCCAAGCTGGCCGGCGGTGTGGCGCTGATCAAGGTCGGCGCGGCCACCGAAGTCGAGATGAAGGAGAAGAAGGCCCGCGTCGAGGACGCGCTGCACGCCACCCGCGCAGCGGTCGAGGAAGGCATCGTCGCCGGCGGCGGCGTGGCGCTGATCCGTGCCAAGCAGGCCATCGTCAACCTCAAGGGCGACAACCACGACCAGGACGCCGGCATCAAGATCGTGCTGCGCGCCTTGGAGCAGCCGATGCGCGAGATCGCCGCCAACGCCGGCGACGAGCCCTCGGTGGTGATCAACAAGGTCGTCGAGGGCAAGGGCAACTTCGGCTACAACGCCCAGACCGGCGAGTACGGCGACATGGTGGCGATGGGCGTGCTGGACCCGACCAAGGTCACGCGCACCGCGCTGCAGAACGCTGCCTCCGTGGCCGGCCTGATGCTGACCACCGATGCGATGGTGGCCGAGCTTGTCGAAGACAAGCCCGCAGCCGGCGGCATGCCCGGCGGAATGGGCGGCATGGGCGGCATGGGCGGCATGGACATGTAACGCATCCGCAAGGATCGTTTCGTTCCGGCGGAACCCCGCGCTCGCGCGGGGTTCCGCTTTTTTGTGCCCGGATTTTCTGGCGCCCCTGGCTACCCTCGCGCTCGACTCCGCGATCGCTTATCCTGCGCCCGCAGGATCGGCAAGGACTAGAGTCACCAACCAGGAGGAGAAGAGGACATGGCGAAGAAAGCGCTCTGCGTGGGCATCAACGACTACCCGGGCGACGGTTCGGACCTGAACGGCTGCGTCAACGACGCCAAGGCCTGGGCCCAACTGCTGATCGACCAGTACGGGTTCGCCAAGAACGGCGTCACGGTGCTTACCGACGCCCAGGCGACCAAGGCGAACATCATGGCCGGGATCAAGAAGCTGCTCGCCGGCGCGAAGTCCGGCGACGTGCTGGTGTTCCAGAACTCCTCGCACGGTACCTATGTCGCAGACGAGGACGCCGACGAGGAGCGCTTCGACGAGGCCCTGTGCCCCTACGACTGCGCCGACAACCTGATCGTGGACGACGAACTGCGCGGGCTGTTCGGAGGCATCGGAAAAGGCGTCAGCCTCACCGTGATCGCCGACAACTGCCACTCCGGGACGGTGACCCGGGCGGCGGTCGCGGAGAACCTGCCGGGCATGCGCACGCCGGACGACCGGCGCGTGCGCTTCCTGCACCCCTCGCTGATCGGCCGCCGCGGCGTGGCCAATCCCTGGAGCCGCGCCACGCGCGCGGCTTCGGCGCGGACGGCGAAGTATCCGGAGTCGAAGATGAAGGACGTGCTGCTCGCCGGCTGCACGCCGAACGAGTACTCCTACGACGCGCTGATCGACGGGACCTACCACGGCGCGATGACCTTCTACGCGCTGCAGGCGATCAAGGCGGCCGACTACCGGATCACCTACGCCCAGTTGCACGCCCGGCTGCGCTACCTGCTGGACGCCAACGGCTACCCGCAGCATCCGCAACTGGAAGGCAACGCCCAGAACAAGAAGAAGCAGATCTTCAGCTGACCGGGCCGTCGCGCAGAGTTCGCCGCAGGGCGTCCGTCGAGGCCGGGCAGGCCGTGTGCTAAACTCGAGCGGGGAAAAAAAACGGCAGGGAGCAACCCAGTGCAGGGATTGGGCGCTCCCCGAGGACGGCACCGAAACTGCGTTGGCGCGCCCCCCAAGACCGATTAAAGGAGAACAGCGCGTTCAAAGCTAAGGCCGGCCGCTTACACCAATCTTACATGTGCCGCAATGCGGATTCTGCTGGCTGAGGACGACCCGGTGATCGCCGACGGGTTGGCGCGGACCCTGCGTCGGGCCGGCTACGCGGTCGACCACGTAAGCAGCGGGACCGACGCCGACGCGGCCCTGCTCGGCCAGAGCTTCGACCTGGTGATCCTCGATCTGGGCCTGCCCAAGCTCTCGGGGATCGATGTCCTGAAGCGCCTGCGCTGCCGCCGCAGCACCGTGCCTGTGCTGGTCCTGACCGCCCAGGACGGCGTGGAGGATCGGGTGCGCGGGCTGGACGCCGGCGCCGACGACTACCTCTGCAAACCCTGCGCCCTGCCCGAGCTCGAGGCGCGGGTGCGGGCGCTCACCCGGCGCGGCACCGGCATGCCGACGCGCATCGAGCTGGGGTCGCTCAGCTACGACCAGGCCGACCGCCTGGCCACGATCGCCGGGCAGGTCGTGGATCTCTCCGCCCGGGAGCTGGGCCTGCTGGAGGTCCTCATGCTGCGGGTCGGCCGACTGGTGAGCAAGGAGCAGCTGATCGACTGCCTGTGCAGCTGGGGCGAGGAGGTCAGCAGCAACGCGATCGAAGTCTATATCCACCGCCTGCGCCGCAAGCTCGAACCCTCGGGCGTGCGCATCATGACGGTCCGTGGCCTGGGCTACTGCCTGGAAAAGGTCGATGCGGGCGCCGCCAAAGCGCAGTGAGCCGGCCGAGCAGAATCATCCCAACTCGCTGTTCGGCGAGATCCTGGACTGGATGCTCGCCCCGCTGCTTTTCCTCTGGCCGATCAGCATCGCGGTCATCTACCACATCGCCAACGACATCGCCGACGAGCCGCACGACCGCGCCCTGGCCGAGAACGCGCGCGCGGTCTCCCGCCTGACCCGGATCGGCGACGGCAAGGTCGCGCTCAACCTGCCCGGTCCGGCGCGCGAACTGCTGCGCCACGACGAGCAGGACTCGGTCTATTACCAGGTCCGCGGACTGCGCGGCGAGGTCGTGGCCGGCGACGCCGAGATTCCGGCGGCCGCCCCGGAGCTGGACGACCGTCCGGACACGGTCTATTTCCGCGACGAGGACGTGAAGGGCGAGGAGGTGCGCGTGGCCTACCTCTTCCTGCGCGCGGGGCGCCAGGCGGACGCGCCGCTGGTGCTGGTGCAGGTGGGCGAGACCAAGGATAAGCGCAGCGCGCTCGCCAACCGGATCATCGCCGGCGTGCTGCTGCCCCAGTTCGTGGTGATCCCGCTGGCGGTGATCCTGGTCTATCTCGGGCTCGGGCGCGGCATCGCGCCGCTGCGCCGGCTGCAGCGGCTGATCGAGGAGCGCCGCCCGAGCGACCTGGCGCCGATCAGCACCCGCGGCGTGCCCGAGGAGGTCATGCCGCTGATCAGCGCCTTCAACGACATGATGGCCCGGCTGGAGCAGAACCTGCAGGCCCAGCAGCGCTTCATCGCCGATGCCGCCCACCAGATGCGCACGCCGCTCACCGGGCTGAAGATGCAGACCGAACTGGCGCTCGCCGAGACCGAGCCGGCCCAGCTCCGGGAGTCTCTGCGCCACATCTCGGAGAGCGCCGACCGCGCCGCCCACCTGATCAACCAGTTGCTGACGCTGGCGCGGGCCGAGGCGAGTTCGGAAAAGCTGCACCGGGTCGAACTCGTGGATCTGGAACAGGCGCTGCGCGACGTCTGCAGGGATCTGGTGCCCCAGGCACTGGCCAAGCGCATCGACTTCGGCGTCGAGGCGACCGGCTGGCCGCTGCTGATCGAAGGCAATCCGCTGAACCTGCGCGAGATGCTGAAGAACCTGGTCGACAACGCGATCAAGTACACCCCCGAGGGCGGCAAGGTGACCGCGCGTACCCTGGGCACGCCCGAATCGGCCCTGGTGGAACTCGAAGACAACGGGATCGGCATTCCCGAGGCCGACCGGGAGCGGGTATTCGAGCGCTTCTACCGCTCGCTCGGCAGCGGGGCCGAGGGCAGCGGGCTGGGGCTGGCGATCGTGCGGGAGATCGCGGAACTGCACCGCGCGACGGTCACGCTGATGCCCAATCCCCGCGGGCGCGGCACCCTGGTGCAGGTGGTCTTCCCGCGCTGCGCTCCTGCCGCCTCGCCGGGACTCCCCGGCATGCTGCCGGCGGCGCCCGGCGAGCCGGCGAAACCCGGGCCCGCCGCGCCGCCCGTGTAAGTCTCAAGTCAGTTTCCCAGTCTAAATTCCGGCCCCAAGCTGGGCGCGGCTGCGTCCGGCCGAAAAACCAACCTTGCGGAGGAGGGGCGATGGCTCAAGCATCACAACTCAACTGGCAGGCAATCGACAACGACCCGCGGTTCCAGAACCTGCACGCCAAGAAGACGGCGTTCCTGATGGGACTGATGATCTTCTCGATCGTCTACTATTTCCTGCTGCCGATCGGCGCAGCTTATTTTCCAGGCCTGTTCGCGAAGAAGATCTTCGGGCCGGTGAATTTCGGCATCCTGTTCGCCCTGTCCGAGTTCATCGTGGCCTGGGGCATCGCCGCGTTCTACACGGTCAAGGCCAAGGAGTTCGACGCGATGGCGGCCGAACTGATCCGCGACGCCGACAAGATCGGGAGGAAGTGATGAACCTGCGCAACAAGCTGATTCTCGGCGGCATGGCGCTGGTCCTGCCGCTGATTTCGATGCCGGTCTTCGCCCAGGGGGCGGTCGGCGACAAGTATCGCTGGCTGACCTTCGCGGTGTTCGCCGCGATCATCGGCACCACCATGTTCGTGACCTACATCGCCGCCAAGCGGGTGAAGACCGCCAAGGACTTCTACACCGCCGGCGGTGGCGTCTCCGGTCTCCAGAACGGCTGGGCGATCGCCGGCGACTATCTTTCCGCGGCTTCCTTCCTCGGCATCGCCGGCCTGATCTCGATCTGGGGCTACGACGGGTTCATGTACTCGGTGGGCTGGCTG
>DATMWM010000059.1:0-5598 GCA_035562535.1 Rhodocyclaceae bacterium
CCGCAAGCGCCGCAGGCTGACCCGCACGGGCCGCTAACGCTAACATTGCGCCTCACGGTTCGTATACACCCACCGCTTGGACACCGCCCTTCCCGCCGCCCAGCGCCCGCCCGCGTGGATCTGGATCCTGCCCAGAGTGGCCCTGCTGCTGTCCCTGGCGGCGGTGGTCGCGCTGGTCTGGCTGCTCTACCGCAGCGACCTGGAGGAGCAGCGGGACACCCTGATCGCCGACGTGCTGTGGGTCGAGCAGGACCTGCGCTTCCATCTGGAGCGCAACGTCGAGCAGTTGCGCCTGCTCGGCCTGGAGCGCGTCTCCAGCCAGATCGACGAGCGCAGCTACGAGCTGCGGGCCCGGCACATCCTGGGCAACGGGCAGGGCCTGGTGCAGCTGGTCTTCGTCGATGCGGGCGGGGAGGCGCGTTCCATCCTGCCGCCGCAGAGCGCGGAGCGCATGGTCGGCGAGGCGATCGGCGTGTTTCCCTCGCCGGACTCCTTCCGGCTGGCGCAGAAGCTGGGCACGCCGCAATACAGCGGAACCTATCCGGTGGTCGGCCAGGACGCGCAGTTCGAGGTCCAGGTCCCGCTCTACTACGGGAACGAGTTCGCCGGCGTGATGGTCGGCGTGTATTCGCTGCGCACCCTGCTCGCGCAGTTCGTCCCCTGGTGGTTCGCCGAGAAGTACAAGCTCGCCGTGGTCGACGACAACGGAACCCTGCTCGCCAGCAAGTCGAACATCGCCACGGGACAGCCGATCGATTCCTATCAGGTCGCGTTCGATCCACCGGGCCGCGGACTGAGCCTGCAGGTGCATGCCTACCGCAGCGAGCCCCGGCTGCTGCCCCTGCTTCTGGTGGCGACCATCGCGCTGCTGTCGATCGCCATCGTGGCGAGCCTGTGGGCCCTGCGCCGGCACGTGCAGTGGCGCTACCAGGCGGAACTGGCGCTGCGCGAAGAGCACGCCTTCCGCAAGGCGATGGAGGATTCGGTGCATACCGGCCTGCGCGCCCGCGACCTGGAGGGCCGCATCACCTACGTCAACCCGGCGTTCTGCCGCATGGTCGGCTGGGGCGCGCAGGAGCTGATCGGCCTGCGCCCGCCCATGCCGTACTGGCCGCCCGAAGACGCCGAGCACATACGCGCGATCCACGACGGCATCCTGGCCGGCCAGTCCGCCGGCGAGGGCGTCGAGGTGCGGCTGATGCGCAAGAACCAGGAACGCTTCGACGCGCTGATCTACGAGGCGCCGCTGATCGACGCCGCCGGGCGCCAGACCGGCTGGATGGGCTCGGTGCTGGACATCACCGAGCGCAAGCGCGCCGAGGAACTGGCCCGCCAGCAGCAGGAAAAGCTGCAGGCCACGTCGCGGCTGGTCACCATGGGCGAGCTGGCATCGACGCTGGCCCACGAGCTGAACCAGCCGCTCGCCGCCATCGCCAGCTACAACGCCGGCTGCGTGAACAAGCTGGAGGCGGGCAACTTCAGCCGCGACGAGCTCATTCAGGCCTCTCACAAGCTCGGCAAGCAGGCCCAGCGCGCCGGCCAGATCATCCGCAGGGTGTACGAGTTCGTGCGCCGCTCCGAGCCCAAGCGCGAGCCCTGCTCGATCAACGGCATCGTGGACGACGCGGTCGCGCTGATCGACGCGGACGCCCGCAAGCGGGGCGTGCGCATCGGGACCCGGCTCGCGGCCGATCTGCCGCAGGTACTGGCCGATCGCGTGATGATCGAGCAGGTGATCCTGAACCTGGTGCGCAACGGGATCGACGCCGCCGCCGAATGCCGGGGCGAGGAACGGTCGATCGAAGTGCTGACCCGGCTGGACGGCGACATGGTGACCGCCGGCGTCGCGGACAGCGGCCCCGGCATCGCGCCGGAGGTAGCCGGCAAGCTGTTCGCGCCGTTCTTCACCACCAAGGAGCACGGGATGGGCATGGGCCTGAACATCTGCCGTTCCATCGTCGAGCTGCACAAGGGCAGGCTGTGGCACGAACCCGGCCTGCACGGCGGCACCGTGTTCTGGTTCTCCATGCCGGCGGGGCTGTAGTGAGCGAGCCGCGCGCCCACATCGTCGATGACGACGAGGCCATCCGGGACGCGCTGGGCTGGCTGTTCCAGTCCCGCGGCGTGGCCACGGCCTCCTGGCCCTCAGCCGAGGCCTTCCTCTCCGACTACGACGATGGGATGCGCGGCTGCGTGGTGCTCGACGTGCGAATGGCGGAAATGAGCGGACTGGAGCTTTTCGATCGCCTGCTCGCGCTCGGCTGCGCCATGCCGGTGATCTTCCTGACCGGACACGGAGACGTCCCCCTCGCGGTCGCCGCGGTCAAGCGCGGCGCCTTCGATTTCATCGAGAAGCCGTTCAACGACAACGATCTGGCCAACCGCGTGATCGAAGCGCTGGCGATCGATGCGGCCGCGCTGCAGGCGCGCGCGACCCAGGCGTCGCTGGCCTCGCGGCTCGCCACCCTGACCGTGCGCGAGCGCGAAGTGATGGAGCTGATCCTTGGCGGCAAGCTGAACAAGGTGATCGCCGACCAGCTGAACATCGCGATCCGCACGGTTGAGGTGCATCGCGCCCGGATCTTCGAGAAGATGGGCGTGCGCTCGGCGGTGGAACTTGCCGGATTGCTTTCGTCCAGCCGCTAATCGCGCTCCCAGCTCACCGACCAGCCCATCTCCCCGGCTCCGCAGCGGTACTCGGCCGCGATGCCCACGCCCGGAACCCAGACCACGTCGGTGCCGGACCAGAGGACCGGCAGCCCTTGACGCTGCCAGGGCGGGACGCCCGCCTCCTGGAACAGTTGCTTCAGGCTGCGGCGGGGCCGGGCCGGATGCAGCCTGAGCGTCTCGCCGCCGCTGCGCGGCCGGATCACCACCTCGGCCCGTGCCAGCGCGTCCGCGCGGATTCCGGCACCGGTTGCCGCCGTGAAGCGAATCGTCGCCTCGCCCCAGGGCAGGGCCGCCTCCCCCGCCCAGCGGCACGGTGCGCCGGGCTTTGGCGGCCGTTGGCGCGTGACGACGGCGCGACCGCGGAAGCGGCGCACGACATGCGCGCCCACGCGGACCGCCACCGCGGCATCCGCCCGGGCCTCGGTGATCTGGCGAAGGATCTCCGCCAGTCGTGCCGCCGTAGGGACGCCCACGTCCAGGCCACGCAGCCAATAGCGCAACAGGTTTGCCGCGCGCGCCGGCGTCAGGCTGCGCAGGACGGCGACCGAGAGGCCGTCGGCGCAACCGGCTCCGGCGTCCAGGTCGATACGCGCCAGGTCGTCGAGCAGCCCCGCGGCATCGGCGGCCAGTCCTGCGCTGCGCGCGAGCGCTTCGCTGCAGCCCGGAAAGCGCCGCTCCAGCAGCGGGACGATGTCCCGCCGCAGGAAATTTCTCGCGAGCCGCGTGTCCGCGTTGCTCTCGTCCTCGACCCAGCGCAATCCGCGCGCCAGTGCGTAGGCGAGGATATCCTGACGGGATACGCCGAGCAGCGGCCGCAGCACGCGCAGCGCACGCCGATGCCCGCCGAGCGCTCGCTCGGCGGGCATCGCCGCGGCTCCGAGGATCCCGCCGCCGCGCAGCAGATTGAGCAGCACCGTCTCGGCCTGGTCGTCGCGCTGGTGCGCCAGGGCCAGCGCGTCTGCGTCCGCTTCGGCGAACGCCGCGTAGCGCGCCCGGCGCGCGGCCGCTTCGAGCCCCTCGCCGCCGTCCGCCACTTCGACCAGCCGGATCGAGAGCGGAACCCCGGCCGCCTCACACAATGCGCCGCAGAAGCGAGCCCATTCTCCGGCATGCGGGCTCAGCTGATGATTTACGTGGACGGCGTTGAGGTGATAGCCGAACCGGGACCGGTGGCGGACCAGCAGATCCAGCAGAACCGCGGAATCAAGGCCCCCGCTCAGTCCGACGCAGATCCGGTCGCCGGGCTCGACGTGCTCCAGCAGAAAGGCGCCGACCGCACCGGCCGGATCAGTGCAGCGGCTGCTCCTTGAACCGGCCATAGCTCATGAGCCGCTCGATGCGCTTGTCCACCAGATCGGTCAGCGAAAGCTCAGAAACCTGCCGGAGCGTTTCCTGCAGCGACTTCCTGAGCGTCTGCGCCATCGCCCGGTGGTCGCGGTGCGCGCCCCCAACCGGCTCGGCGACGATGCGGTCGATCAGCCCGAGCGCCTTCAGCCGCGCCGCGGTGATGCCCATGGAGTCCGCGGCCTCCGAAGCCTTCTCCGCGCTCTTCCACAGGATCGAGGCACAGCCCTCGGGCGAGATCACGGAATACGTGGCGTACTGCAGCATCAGCAGGACGTCGCCCACGGCAATGGCCAGTGCGCCGCCGGATCCGCCCTCGCCGATCACGGTGCAGATGATCGGGGTGCGCAGCTCCGACATGACATAGAGATTGCGGCCGATCGCCTCCGACTGCCCGCGCTCCTCGGCGTCGATGCCGGGATAGGCGCCGGGCGTGTCCACGAAGGTGAAGACGGGAAGCCCGAACTTCTCCGCCGTGCGCATCAGCCGCATCGCCTTGCGGTAGCCCTCGGGCCGAGGCATGCCGAAGTTGCGCAGCAGTTTCTCCTTGGTGTCCCGGCCCTTCTGGTGGCCGATCACCACGCAGGCCTGCCCGTTCAGCCGGGCCAGGCCGCCGACGATCGCTCGATCGTCGGCGAAGGCCCGGTCGCCGTGGAGTTCCTCGAAGTCGGTGAAGATATGCTCGATGTAGTCGAGCGTGTACGGACGCTGCGGATGGCGCGCTACCTGGGCGATCTGCCAGGGCGTGAGCTTGGCGTAGATGTCCTTCGTCAGCGTCTGGCTCTTGCCCGCGAGCCGGTTGATCTCCTCCGAGATGTCCACGGCGGAGTCATCCTGCACGAAGCGAAGCTCCTCGATTTTTCCTTCGAGTTCCGCGATCGGCTGCTCGAAATCCAGAAAGGTCGTTTTCATCGGTCGCCGGAAAGCCGAAAGCGAGGATTCTAGCCCAGCACGGTGCTGGCGCGGAGCGATGGAAAGGCGGGGCCGCCAAAAGCCGAAGCCCCGTGGGCGGGTGCACACGGGGCTTCGAAGAAGTACAGCCTGGCGGTGACCTACTTTCGCGGGCGGTGAGCCCACTATCATCGGCGCGGGAGCGTTTCACGGTCCTGTTCGGGATGGGAAGGGGTGGTTCCACTCCGCTATGGCTGCCAGGCATGATCGGTGATCTCCGGGGCGCGGGTGCGGATGCGGGACGCGGGTGCCGGAGAGGGGTTCGGAAGAAGTCGGGTTGGGATTGCTTGGGGCTGCGCGCGCTGTGCTGAGCTATAGGATCAAGCCGCACGGGCAATTAGTACCGGTTAGCTTAACGCATTACTGCGCTTCCACACCCGGCCTATCAACGTCCTGGTCTCGGACGACCCTTCAGGGGGATCAAGTCCCCGGGAGATCTCATCTTGAGGCGAGTTTCCCGCTTAGATGCTTTCAGCGGTTATCTCTTCCGTGCTTAGCTACCCGGCGATACGACTGGCGTCATAACCGGTACACCAGAGGCACGTCCACTCCGGTCCTCTCGTACTAGGAGCAGGCCCCCTCAAATCTCCAGCGCCCACGGCAGATAGGGACCAAACTGTCTCACGACGTTTT
>DATMWM010000060.1:0-4161 GCA_035562535.1 Rhodocyclaceae bacterium
GCCTCCTCGATGATCTTCTGGTGCCGGCGCTGCATCGAGCAGTCGCGCTCGCCCAGATAGACCGCGTTGCGGTAGCTGTCGGCAAGCACCTGGATCTCGATATGGCGGGGATTCTCCAGGAACTTCTCCATGTAGACCGACGGGTTGCCGAAGGCCGCCCCGGCCTCGGAGCGGGTGGTCTGCACCGCGTTGATCAGCGCCGCCTCGGTATGCACCACCCGCATGCCGCGGCCGCCGCCGCCGCCGGCCGCCTTGATGATCACCGGGTAGCCGATCGCCCGGGCCACGCGCACGATCTCCTTCGGGTCCTCCGGCAGCGCGCCCTCGGAACCCGGTACCACCGGCACCCCGGCCGCCTTCATGGCGTCCTTGGCGCTCACTTTGTCGCCCATCAGCCGGATGGTCTCCGGGCGCGGGCCGATGAAAACGAACCCGCTCTTCTCCACCTTCTCGGCGAAGTCGGCGTTCTCGGAGAGGAAGCCGTAGCCTGGGTGGATCGCCTCGGAATCGGTGACCTCGGCGGCGCTGATGATCGCGGGTATGTTCAGGTAGCTCGCGCTGGAGGCAGGCGGGCCGATGCAGACCGACTCGTCCGCGAGCTTGACGTACTTGGCCTCGGTGTCCGCCTCCGAGTGCACCACCACCGTCTTGATGCCGAGTTCGCGGCAGGCGCGCTGGATGCGCAGCGCGATCTCGCCGCGGTTGGCGATCAGGATCTTCTGGAACATCGGCATGAGGATTCTTGCCTCAGCCGATCAGGAACAAGGGCTGGCCGTACTCCACCGGCTGGCCGTTCTCGACGAGCACCGCCTTCACCGTACCGGCGGCGTCCGCCTCGATCTCGTTCATCAGCTTCATCGCCTCGATGATGCACAGGGTGTCGCCGACGGACACCGCCTGGCCGAGTTCCGCGAACGGCTTCGAATTCGGCGAGGACGAGCGGTAGAAGGTGCCGACCATCGGCGCCTTGACCACGTGACCCTCGACCGCGGGGGGCGGCGCTTCGGCCGGAGCGCTCGCGGGCGCCGCCACGACGGGCGCAGGCGCGGCGGGCGGCTGCGCCGCCGGCGGCATGGCCGCCGCGGCGTGCATCGGCGCCGGACCGTGCTTGACGATCTTGACCTTCTCTTCGCCTTCGGTGACCTCCAGCTCCGATATGCCGGATTCCTGGACCAGGTCGATCAGTTTCTTCAGTTTTCTCAGATCCATTGTTCTCCCCTCGTGCCGCGGCGGGCGGCTAGGCGCCGGCCTTGGCCAGCCGGCGCAGCACGTATTCCAGCGCAAGCTCGTAGCCGTGCGCGCCCAGTCCGGTCAATACGCCCACTGCCAGGTCGGAGAAATAGGAGTGATGGCGGAACGGCTCGCGGGCGAACACGTTGGACAGATGCACCTCGATGTACGGGATGGCGACCCCGGCCAGGGCGTCGCGCAGGGCCACCGAGGTGTGGGTGTAGCCGGCCGGATTGATGATGATGAAATCGACGCCCTCGCTGCGGGCGGCCTGTACGCGGTTGATCAGTTCGCCCTCGCTGTTGCTCTGGAAGCTGTCGAGCGCGACGCCGGCGGCCCGCGCCCGGCTTTCCATGGCGAGGTGGATGTCGGCCAGGGTGGTCCGCCCGTAGATCTCGGGCTCGCGAGTCCCCAGCAGATTCAGGTTCGGCCCGTGCAGCACCAGGATCTTGGGCCGGGGCGTCTCCTGGCCGGTGCCGCCGGATTGGCGTTTGGCGCGGATCATGTCGTCAAGTTTGCAGCAAATCCCGGCAAGATGTCCAGATCGGCGCTAGGCGCCGGCTGCCAGCACCTTGTCGAGCAGGCCGGCCAGGTCCTTTTCCTCGATGCGGCCGAGCTTCACCGCGTAGGGTTCGCCGTCGCGGCCGAGGATGACGGTGAAGGGCAGGCCCCGCGCGCGGTTGCCGAAGGCCGAGGCCACCTGCAGGACGCTCGAGTCGCCCAGGAGCAGCATGTAGTCGATCCCGTGCTCGGCAGCGAAATCGCGCACTTTCTCCTGCGAATCGATGCTGATGCCGACGAATTGCACGCCCTTGGGCGCATATTCAGCGTTAAGCCGTATGAAGCCGGGGATCTCCTCGCGGCAGGGCGGGCACCAGGTCGCCCAGAAGTTGGCGACCACCACCTTGCCCCGCCATTCCGAGAGCGTGTGTTCGCGTCCGGCCAGGTCGGGCAGGGACAGCGCATGGATACGCGCGGCCGCGTCTTCGTCCGGCCGGTCCACTTCGTACTTCGACAGCTTGAACAGCGCGCCGGCGATCATCGCGAGCAGCGCCAGGGTGGCGATCAGCAGCGCCCGGTGCAGCTTGCTGTTCATGCGGCCTGCTCCAGGAGCGCTTCCACGGCAGCCAGCGGCGCGCGCTCGGCCACCCGGCCGTTGCGCGGATTGCGCTGCTGTGCGCGCTCGGCGAAGCGGTCGAACACCGCCACGCTCACCGGCACGCCCTCCCATTCGAATTCGAGCACCGCTTCCGGCGACTCGCCGTGGCCGCGCCGCGTGTCGCCGTGCCGGTAGGCGATGCCGCGGTCGAGCAGGAAGATTTCCACCGCCTTGGCGCTGTCGGTGTAGGTCTGCAGTTCGACCGTGGCGAAGCGCCCCGCGGTGCCGTCGAGCACCGCCCCGGTCAGGTAGGGGCTGAAGCGGGAGAGCATACGCATCGCCTCCACCGCCACCGTGCGCAGATGCCGCAGGCGCTCGCGCTGCTCGTCCTGCTGGTAGATCGCCTGGTAGGCGCGCAGTTCGACCTCCACCTCGGCGTTGTTCGGCAGTGCCTCGTTTTCCGGCACGCCGAGCTGGCGGGCGGCCTTGCGCTTGGCCAGGCCGTAATCGCTGATCCCGTCCTCGGCCATCAGCCTGGCGGCGAGGCTGGCGATGCTGCGGCGGGCTGGGCTGGGGCGCGCCGCGGCGCTCTTGTGTCTGTGTGGCATCCCGGCAGGATCGGGGCGAAATCGCCGCAGGTTCGAGTAAAATCCGCGGCTATTTTACACCGGGGTGGATATGCACATTCACATTCTCGGAATCTGCGGCACCTTCATGGGCGGGGTGGCGCAGCTTGCCCGGGCAGCCGGCCACCGCGTAACCGGCTGCGATGCCAACGTCTACCCGCCGATGAGCACCCAGCTCGAGGCGGCCGGGATCGGGCTGGTCGAAGGCTACGACGCCGGCCAGGTGTCGCTGGCGCCGGATCTGTATCTGGTCGGCAACGCGATCTCGCGCGGCAACCCGCTGCTGGAGGAAATCCTCGACCGCGGCCTGCCCTACGCCTCCGGGCCGCAGTGGCTGGCCGACAACGTCCTGCGCGGGAAGTGGGTACTGGCGGTGGCCGGCACCCACGGCAAGACCACGACCACCGCGATGCTCGCCTGGATACTCGAATATGCCGGGCTGGCGCCTGGCTTCCTGGTCGGCGGCGTGCCGGAGGATTTCGACCGCTCGGCCCGCTGGAGCGATTCGGCCTTTTTCGTGATCGAGGCGGACGAGTACGACACCGCCTTCAGCGACAAGCGCTCGAAGTTCGTGCATTACCGCCCGCGCACCGCGGTGCTGAACAACCTGGAATTCGATCATGCGGACATCTTCCAGGATCTGGCGGCCATCGAGACGCAATTCCACCATCTCGTGCGCACCCTGCCGCGTTCCGGGCTGATCGTCGCCAACGGCGGCGAGGAGAGTCTGGAACGGGTGCTCAAGCGCGGCGCATGGACGCCGGTGGAATGGTTCAACCGGAGCGGGGGCTGGACCGCCGGCGAACCGGACGCGCAGGGCCGCTTTGCGGTTCGCCTCGACGGACAGGAACTCGGCAGCACCGCGCTCTCGCTGCCGGGCGCGCACAACCGCGCCAATGCCCTGGCGGCGGTTGCCGCGGCGCGCCACGCGGGCGTGCCGCCCAAGGTCGCGATCGAGGCGCTGGGGGTGTTCCGGGGCGTGAAGCGGCGGATGGAACTGCGGGGCACGGCGGGCGGCGTCGCGGTCTATGACGACTTCGCCCACCATCCGACCGCCATCGCCGCCACCCTTGCGGCGCTGCGCCAGAAGGTCGGGCGCGCCCCGGTGATCGCGGTGCTCGAACCGCGCTCGAACACCATGAAGCTGGGCGTCATGAAGGATCGGCTTGCCGGCAGCCTGGCGGACGCGGACCGGGTGTACTGCTA
>DATMWM010000061.1:0-30566 GCA_035562535.1 Rhodocyclaceae bacterium
CCCGGAGGGCTCATGCGGATGCGCGGCGCCGCCCTCGATCACTTCGAGCGGCGGCGCCTCGGCCGGGTCGTGCTCAAGCCGGTTCGTCTGCTGGGACATCCGCCAGCCTCACGTAGATCGGGGCGAACACCTCGCGCTGCACCGCCTCGACGAGCTTCTCGCGCACCAGCTCGAGCACCGCCAGGAAGCTCACCACCAGGCCGGGCGCTCCGGCGACCGGCTCGAACAGCTTGTCGAACTCGACGTAGCCGCCGCCGCGCAGCCGGCGCAGGATGCGGCTCATGTGCTCGCGCACCGAGAGTTCCTCGCGGCGCACCCGGTGGTGCTGGGTGATCCGCGCATGCCTGGCCACCCGCAGCCACGCCAGCTGCAGGTCGTTCAGGCTGACCTCGGGCAGGCGTTCCGAGACCTCGCGCGCGATCCACACCCCCACCCACTCGACGTCGCGGCCAGCCTGCGGCAGCGCGTCCAGGCCGGCCGCTGCGAGCTTCATGCGCTCGTACTCGACCAGCCGGCGGACCAGCTCGGCGCGCGGATCCTCCGCCTCGTGCTCCTGGGCCTTGCGCGGCCGCGGCAGCAGCATGCGCGACTTGATCTCCAGCAGCATGGCGGCCATCAGCAGGTACTCCGCCGCCAGTTCCAGGTTGCGCGAGCGCATTGCCTCCACGTACACCAGGTACTGGGCGGTGAGCGGCGCCATCGGGATGTCCAGGATGTCGATGTTCGCCCGGCGGATCAGGTAGAGCAGCAGGTCGAGCGGCCCCTCGAAGGTCTCCAGGAACACCTCGAGCGCATCCGGCGGGATGTACAGGTCCTTGGGCAGCTCGTCCAGCGGCTCGCCGTACAGCCTGGCCACATGGTGGGCATGCTCGGCGGGGAAGGCGATGATCTCGGCCATATGCCGTTCAGGTGTAGTGCAGGCCAATCGCGCCGCGCACGTCGCGCATGGTCTCGGCGGCCAGCGCGCGTGCCCGTTCGCAGCCCTCGGCGACGATGCCGCGCACGAGCGCCGGGTCGTCGACGTACTTCTGGGCGCGCTCGTGCATCGGCTCCTGCTCCCTGAGCACGCCATCGATCACCGGCTGCTTGCAGTCCAGGCAGCCGATCGAGGCGCTGCGGCAGCCCTGCTGCACCCAGTCGCGGGTCGCCTGGTCCGAGTAGATCTGGTGGAACTGCCAGACCGGGCATTTCTCCGGGTCGCCCGGGTCGCTGCGACGGACGCGCGCCGGATCGGTCTGCATGGTGCGTATCTTCTTGCGGATCGACTCCGAGTCCTCGCGCAGCGTGATCGTGTTGCCGTAGGACTTCGACATCTTCTGGCCGTCCAGGCCGGGCATGCGCGCCGCCTCGGTGAGCAGCGCGCCCGGCTCGACCAGGATCATCTTGCCGCTGCCTTCGAGGTAGCCGAACAGCCGCTCGCGGTCGAGCAGGCTCAGGCTCTGCGCCTCGTTCAGAAGCGCCTTGCCCTGCTCCAGCGCCTGCGCGTCGCCGTCCTGCTGGAAGCGCGTGCGCAGTTCCTCGTAGCGGCGCGCATTCTTCGAGCCGAGCTTCTTCGCCGCCTCCTTGGCCTTGTCCTCGAAGCCGGGCTCGCGCCCGTACAGGTGGTTGAAGCGCCGGGCGATCTCGCGCGAGAACTCGATGTGCGGCACCTGGTCCTCGCCCACCGGCACCCGGTTGGCGCGGTAGATCAGGATGTCGGCGGCCTGCAGCAGCGGGTAGCCGAGGAAGCCGTAGGTCGACAGGTCCTTGTGGGTGAGCTTCTCCTGCTGGTCCTTGTAGGTCGGCACCCGCTCCAGCCAGCCCAGCGGCGTCATCATCGACAGCAGCAGGTGCAACTCGGCGTGCTCCGGGACGCGGGACTGGACGAAGATCGTCGCCCTGGCCGGATCGACGCCGGCGGCCAGCCAGTCGATCACCATGTCCCAAGCGTTCTCCTCGATCCGGCCCGGGGCGTCGTAGTCGGTGGTGAGCGCGTGCCAGTCGGCGACGAAGAACAGGCAGGGGTACTCGGACTGCAGGCGGACCCAGTTCTTCAGCACGCCGTGGTAGTGGCCGAGGTGCAGCCGGCCGGTGGGCCGCATGCCCGAGAGGACTTTTTCCTGGTACATGTCAGTAGAAGCGGAAGAGTAGCGCCAGCAGGTACTCGAAGCCGGCCATGAGCGGGCCGAGCAGCAGGCCGAGCACGCCGGAGAAGAGCAGCAGCAGCAGGATGGGGAAGCCGAAAGGTTCCAGCTTGGCGAAGCGCCAGGCCAGGTGGTGCGGCAGCAGGCTCACCGCGATCCGGCCGCCGTCCAGCGGCGGGATCGGGATCAGGTTGAGCAGCATCAGGATGGCGTTGATCTGGATGCCCGCGTCGGACATCTTCATCAGCGGCACGGCGTAGGCGTTCTCGGGCATGACCGTGGCGAGCTTGAAGAACAGCGCCCAGATCAGCGCCATGAACAGGTTGGCGCCGGGACCGGCGGCCGCGACCCAGAGCATGTCGCGCTTCGGGTGGCGCAGCCGGGAGAAGTCCACCGGCACCGGCTTGGCCCAGCCGAACAGGATCGCGCCGCCGCCGAGCAGCTTGCTCATCGCCAGGATCGCCCCGGGCACCAGCAGCGTGCCCACCGGGTCGATGTGGCGGATCGGGTTCAGGCTGATCCGGCCGGCCAGATAGGCGGTCGGGTCGCCGAAATGCCGCGCCACGTAGCCGTGGGCGGCCTCGTGCAGGGTGATGGCGAAAATGACCGGCAGGGCCCAGATGGCCAGCGTGGAGACGAATTCTTCCATGACGGGAGCGCGGACGAAGCCGCCATTCTAGCAAAGAGACTCCCGCCGCCCCGCGGCGGACCGAGCTTTCAGTCCGGCGCCTCGAGGCCGAGCAGCGCGAGCTCGCCCTTGCCGGCGCGCACCAGTTCCGGCGCGCCGCCGCTCAGGTCGACCACGGTGGTCATCTCGGCGCCGCACGGGCCGGCGTCGATCACCAGGTCGACCTCGCGCTCCAGCCGGCTGCGGATCTCGTCCGGTTCGGTGAGCGGCTCCTCCTCGCCGGGCAGGATCATGGTCGAGGTGAGCACCGGCTCGTCGAGTTCGGCGAGCAACGCCTGCACCACCGGATGCTGCGGGATGCGCAGCCCGATGGTCTTGCGCTTCGGGTGCAGCACGCGCCGCGGCAGCTCCTTCGTGCCCTCGAGGATGAAGGTATAGCTGCCCGGCGTGGCCGACTTGAGCAGGCGGTACTGGGCGTTGTCCACCCGGGCGTAGCGCGCGATCTCGGACAGGTCGCGGCACATCAGCGTGAGATGGTGCCGTTCGTCCACCCGGCGGATGCGGCGAAGGCGCTCGAGCGCGTCCGCATTGCCGACCCGGACCGCCAGGGCGTAGGTGGAATCGGTGGGGATCACCAGCACGCCGCCCTCGCGCAGGAGTTCCGCTGCCTGGCGGATCAGGCGTGGCTGGGGCTGCTCTGGATGGACCGAGAAGAACTGGGCCATGTCAGCAAAGACGCGTCCAGACCGGCGCCAAATCGTCGGGCAGCGGCGCGGCGCAGCCCAGATCGGTCAGGCTCTCCCCCGGACCGTGGAAGTCCGAGCCGAGGGAGGCGAGCAGGCCGAAACGCCGCGCGGCGCGGGCGAAGGTCCGCGCCTCGCCATCGGAGTGAGAGCCAGAGGACACCTCGATCGCGCCACCGCCGCAATCCTTGAACTCGGCGAGCAATTGGTCGAGCCCGCGTTCGCCCAGCCGGTAGCGCCCGGGATGGGCGAGCACGGCGATGCCGCCGGCCGCCCGGATCCAGCCCACCGCCTCGGCCGGCTCCGCCCAGCGGTGCGAGACGTAGCCCGGCCGCCCGCGGGCGAGATAACGGTCGAAGGCCTCGCGCACGCCCGGGACGATACCGGTGCCCACGAGGAAGCGGGCGAAATGCGTGCGCGACACCAGTTCGGGATTCGCCGCGAGCGCCGAGGCGCCTTCGAGCGCGCCGCGGATGCCGATCGCGGCCAGGGCCTCGCCCATGCGCCGGGCGCGTCCCGCGCGGCCATCGCGAATCCGCGCAAGGCCCTCGCGCAGGGCCTCGCTGCCCGGGTCGACGCCCAGGCCGACCACGTGCACCGTGCTGTCGCGCCAGGACACCGAGATTTCCACCCCGTCGACGAAGTCCATGCCGAGCGCATCGGCGGCGGCGCGGGCTTCGGCCAGTCCCCCGATGTCGTCGTGGTCCGTCAGGGCGAGCAGGTCGACACCGCGCGAGGCCGCCCGGCCGACCAGCGCGGCAGGGGCGAGCAGGCCGTCGGAGACGGTCGAGTGGCTGTGCAGGTCGGCGCAAAACACGGCCGCGATGATACCAGAGCGCCGGACGCGCCCTGCCCGCGCCGTGCCGCGACGCCCGCCGTCAGGCCCGGCCCGTGCGGGCCGGGCCGGCTCACATCTGGGACTGGAGGTAGTTCTGCAGGCCCACCTGGTCGATCAGGCCGAGCTGAGTCTCCAGCCAGTCGATGTGCTCTTCCTCGCTCTCCAGGATGTCCTCGAACAGCTCGCGGGAGACGAAATCCCCCGAGGATTCGCAGTAGGCGATCGCTTCCTTCAGCGCCGGATGGGCGATCATCTCCAGCTTGAGGTCGCAGGAGAGGCATTCCTTCGGGTTCTCGCCGATCATCAGCTTGTTCAGCTTCTGCAGGTTCGGCAGCCCTTCGAGGAAAAGGATGCGCTCGATCAGCATGTCGGCATGCTTCATCTCGTCGACCGATTCCTTGAAGACCTTCTCGTCCAGCTTGCAGTAGCCCCAGTTCTTGAACATCCGGGCGTGCAGGAAGTACTGGTTGATCGCGGTCAGCTCGTTCGCGAGCACGTTGTTCAGGTGCTCGATGACCTTGTTGTCGCCTTTCATGGCGGTCTCCGGGAAGTTGGGGACCGCTAGGTTAGCATAGGGCGACAGGCCGGCGCGTCCGCGGGCTGCGGGCGCGCCGGGAAGGCGGGAAGATCAGTTCGGGACCAAGCAGGCCCGGTCGCAGCCGCCGCAATGGTCGTCGAGCATGCGCTCGATGTCGCACTGGCAACGACCGCAGCAGGTGGCCACGCCGAGCCGCTGCTGCAGCCGCGGCACGGAATTCGCGCCCTCTACGATGCAGCTCTGGATTTCCCGCTCGGTCACCCCTTTGCAGACGCAGACGTACATGGCTGGCTCGCTGGTGGATTACTGAGAATTATTATCGTTCATTTCGAAAGATTGTACAAGTCCCCGCGCACGGTCCCGGAACGCTCCGGGGCAGAACGGGGCGCAACGACGACCGGGGGCTGCGGCCGCGAATCAGGCCGGGGGCGCCGCCCCCAGGTCGAGCACCAGATCGGGGACGAAGGCCTTGTTCTCGTCCCGGTAGCCCTTCGGATTGGACAGCACCCGCGTGCGGCCGACCGTGTAGTCGAAGGAGTCGTGGGTGTGGCCGTGGATCCACAGTTCGGCCGGGCCCATCATCCGGGTGAGATCGGAGACGAAGGCGCAGTTCAGCAGGTGGCCGCCGAAGCGCTTGCTGACGCTGTTCGGGTGCGGCGCGTGATGCGTCACGACCACGGTCGGGCCGGCGAACGGCTCCGCCAGCTTGCGCTCCAGCCAGGCGGCCGAGGCGCGGTGCAGTTCGCCGCTCTGGGCGGCGGTGAACCAACCGCCCTTGCCATTGCGGATGGTGATGTAGTCGTTCAGGTGCTTGTCGGCGTAGGCGATCGCCTCCTGCGCGCGCTGCGGCCCGAATAGGTGGAAATCGGTCCACAGGGTCGCGCCGAGGAAGCGCACGCCGCCGATCACCGCCTCGTCGTTGTCCAGGATCGTGACGCCGCAGGTCTTGGCGTACAGCCGCATCGCCGCGGCCAGGCCGGGCATGTTCTCGCCGTAGTACTCGTGGTTGCCGGGCACGTAGATCACCGGCTTGCCGTACTTGAAGAAGGCGCCCAGGCCGCGCAGCCCCGGGGCGATGTCGCCGGCGAGCACGAGCACGTCCGCCTCCGCGCGCGGCAGGCGCCACTGCGGATCGTGTTCGAAATGCAGGTCGGAGACGATGTGGAGCTTCATGATCCCTGATCGGCGCCCGCGGCTCCGGGGCGATGCGAATTGGATCAGCCGCAGCGCCCGATTGCAACACCATTCCGTCACGGGCGCATGGCCGGCCGTGGCGGCAGCTTCACGCTGCATGGCAGCATGTCGCGTCTTGCCCGGGGTGAGGCGCTTCGGTATAGTGCCCGGCGCAGACGCGAGGGTAACAGGCCGGGGCCGAGCGTCGCAGCCTTTCCCCCGGCTTCCGAGGCCGCTTTCTGCCAGGCCCGGCGGCGGACCGGACCCGCCGGCGCGGCCCCTCCCCGTCCGGCCGCCTGGACGAATCGAGCGAACCATGGCCCAGCGTACCCCCCTCTTCGACCGCCACCTGGCAGCCGGCGCCCGCATGGTGGACTTCGCCGGCTGGGACATGCCGCTGCACTACGGCTCGCAGATCGACGAGCACCATGCCGTGCGCCGCGCCGCGGGCGTATTCGACGTCTCCCACATGCTGGTGATCGACCTGCACGGCGCGGGCACCGGCGCGCTGCTGCGCCGGCTGCTCGCCAACAACATCGACAAGCTGCGCGCGCCCGGCCGGGCGCTGTACTCCTGCCTGCTGCGCCCGGACGGCGGCGTGCTGGACGACCTGATCGCCTACTACCTGGACGAGTCGAATTTCCGCCTGGTGGTCAACGCCGGCACCGCCGGCAAGGACCTGGCCTGGATAAGCGGACACGCCCCCGCGGACGGGGTGCGGGTCGAGCCGCGGCGCGACCTGGCGCTGCTCGCCGTGCAGGGGCCGCAGGCGCGGGATGCGGTCTGGCAGGCGCTGCCGCAGTTGCGCGCGGCCACCGAGGTCCTGAAGCCCTTCTGGTCGGCGATCTCGCCGCCGCTGTTCGCCGCCCGCACCGGCTACACCGGCGAGGACGGCTTCGAACTCGCGCTGCCGGCGGCGGACGCCCCGGCCGCCTGGGACGCGCTGCTCGCCGCCGGCGTGCGGCCGGCCGGGCTTGGCGCCCGCGACACCCTGCGGCTCGAGGCCGGGATGAACCTCTACGGCCAGGACATGGACGAGACGGTCAATCCGCTCGAATCCGGTCTCGCGTGGACGGTCGATCTCGCCGCCGAACGCGACTTCGTCGGCAAGCCGGCCCTGCTGGCCTGCCAACCCGCACGCAGGCTCACCGGCCTGCTGCTCGCCGACAAGGGCGTGCTGCGCGCCCACCAGGCTGCGTTCACCGCGCACGGCGAGGGCACGATCACCAGCGGCGGCTTCTCGCCGACGCTCAACCGTTCGATCGCCCTGGCGCGGCTGCCGGCGGCCGTGGCCGACGGCGACCCGGTCGAGGTGGAGATCCGCGGCCGGCGGCTGCAGGCCCGCGTGGTGGCGCCGCCGTTCGTGCGCCAGGGCCGGATATTGATTAACCTTTGAGCCCGCGCCCCGCCGGCGCGCCCGAGAACCGACAGAACGAGGAATCCGATGAACATCCCGAGCGAGCTGCGATACACCAAGTCCCACGAATGGGCGCGCCTGGCCGACGACAGCCTGGTGACGGTGGGCATCACCGACCATGCCCAGGAACTGCTCGGCGACATCGTCTTCCTCGAACTGCCCGAGGTCGGCAGGCACGTGGCCAAGGGCGAGGAATGCGCCGTGGTCGAATCGGTGAAGGCCGCCTCGGACATCTACGCGCCGCTCTCGGGAGAGGTGGTGGCGGTCAACCAGGCCCCGGCCGACAAGCCCGAACTGGTCAACGAGGACGCCTACGGCGCCTGGCTGTTCAAGATCCGGCCCGACGACCCTGCAGGCATGAGCGGCCTGCTCGACGCCGCCGGCTACGAGGCGCAGGTCGCCGCCGAAGACTGAATCCCGCGCGCCATGCCCTTCATCCCGCATACGCAGGGCGACGTCGCCGCCATGCTCGAGCGCATCGGCGCGCCCTCTATCGCCGCGCTGTTCGACGAGATCCCGCCCGCGCTGCTCGGCGCCGCCCTGGCCGAAGTCCCGGCCGGCGCGAACGAGATGCAGGTCGCGCGGCTGATGCAGGAGCGCGCGGAAGCCGACGGGCGCTGGCTCGGCTTCCTCGGCGCCGGCGCCTACGAGCACCACATCCCGGCCGCCGTCTGGCAGATCGTCACCCGCGGCGAGTTCTACACCGCCTATACGCCCTACCAGGCCGAGGCCAGCCAGGGCACGCTGCAGCTGCTCTACGAGTTCCAGACCATGATGGCCTCGCTCACCGGCATGGACGTCTCGAACGCCAGCCTGTACGACGGCGCATCCGCGCTCGGCGAGGCGGTGCTGATGGCGGTGCGCGCGGTGAAAAGCGGGGCGCGGCGCGTTCTGCTGCCGCGCAGCGTGCATCCGCTCTACCGCAGCGCGGTGCGCGCGATCGTCGGCCAGCAGGGCATCGAACTGACCGAGCTGCCCTTCGACGCGGCCGGCCGCGTCGACCGGGCCGCGCTCGACGCGCTGGGCGCGGCGCCCTTCGCCGCGCTGGTGCTGGCGCAGCCGAACTTCTTCGGCGTCATCGAGGACCCGGCCGACCTGACCGACTGGGCGCACTCGCGCGGCGCCCTGGTGATCGCGGCGGTCAATCCGACCGCCCTGGCGCTGCTCGAACCGCCGGGACGCTGGGGCGAGCGAGGCGCCGACATCTGCTGCGGCGAGGCCCAGCCGCTCGGCATCCCGCTCTCGGGCGGCGGCCCCTACCTGGGCTTTCTCACCTGCAAGTCCGCGCTGGTCCGCCAGCTTCCCGGCCGGCTGATCGGCCGCACGCTCGACCTGGACGGCAAGCCCGGATTCACGCTCACGCTGCAGGCGCGCGAGCAGCACATCCGGCGCTCCAAGGCCACCTCGAACATCTGCACCAACCAGGGCCTGATGGTCACCGCGGCGACGATCTACCTGGCGCTCACCGGGGCCGCGGGGCTGGAGCGGGTGGCGCTCGCCAGCCATGCCAACGCCAACCGCCTGGCCGAACTGCTCTGCGCCATTCCCGGGGTGACCCGGATCTTCGCCGCGCCGCACTTCCACGAACTGGCGCTGCGGCTGCCGAAGCCGGTCGCACCGGTGCTCGAAGCGCTGCTCGCCCGGCGCATCGTCGGCGGCTTCGACCTCGCCGCGGATTATCCCGAACTCGGCAACGCCCTGCTCGTCTGCGCCACCGAGACCAAGACCGCCGAGGACATGCTCGCCTACGCCGATGCGCTGCGCGCGGCGCTTGCCGCTGCGGAGGGCGCGCCATGCTGATCTTCGAGCTATCCGAACCGGGACGCGGCAGCCCGCACCAGGCGCCGGCCGGCGAATTCACCGCGGACGACATCCCAGCGGCATTGCGGCGCAAGTCCCCGCCCCTGCTGCCGGAGGTGTCCGAACTGGACGCGGTGCGCCACTACACGCGCCTGTCGCAGAAGAACTTCTCGATCGACACCCACTTCTACCCCCTGGGCTCCTGCACGATGAAGTACAACCCCAGGGCCTGCAACAGCCTGGCGATGCTGCCCGGCTTCCTGGCGCGGCATCCGCTGGCGCCGGAGTCCGCCGGCCAGGGCTTCCTCGCCTGCCTGTACGAGCTGCAGGAGATGCTGCGCGAGGTCACCGGCATGGCCGCGGTGTCGCTGAGCCCGATGGCCGGGGCCCAGGGCGAGTTCGCCGGCGTGGCCATGATCCGCGCCTACCACGCCTCGCGCGGCGACCGGGAGCGGGCCGAGATCATCGTCCCGGACGCGGCCCACGGCACCAACCCAGCCACAGCCAGCATGTGCGGCTACGCGGTGCGCGAGGTGCCCACCGACCGCGACGGCAACGTCGACCTGGAGGCGCTGCGCGCGGCGGTCGGTCCGCGCACCGCCGGGCTGATGCTGACCAACCCCTCGACGCTCGGCGTGTTCGAGCGGCAGATCCCGGAAATCCAGCGCATCGTGCATGAGGCCGGGGGCCTTTCCTACTACGACGGGGCCAACCTGAACGCCATCCTCGGCAAGGTGCGGCCCGGCGACATGGGCTTCGACGTCATCCACATGAACCTGCACAAGACCTTCTCCACGCCGCACGGCGGCGGCGGGCCGGGTGCCGGGGCGGTGGGCGTCAGCGAGCGGCTGCGGCCCTTCCTGCCCGTGCCCTTCGTCGTGCGCGGCGAGGACGGCGCGTTCCGCTGGGCCGCCGAGCGCGACATGCCGATGAGCATCGGCCGCCTGTCGGCCTTCATGGGCAATGCCGGCGTCCTGCTGCGCGCCTACGTCTATGCGCGCCTGCTCGGCCGCGAGGGCATGACCCGGGTCGGCGAGTACGCCACCCTGAACGCGAACTACCTGATGGCCGAACTCGCGCGGGCGGGCTTCAAGCCGGCCTTCCCGAACCGGCGGGCGAGCCACGAGTTCGTCGTCACGCTCAAGCCGCTCAAGGACGAGACCGGCGTCAGCGCGATGGACTTCGCCAAGCGCCTGCTCGACTACGGCTTCCACGCCCCGACCACCTATTTCCCGCTGCTGGTGCCCGAGTGTCTGCTGATCGAGCCGACCGAGACCGAGTCGAAGCAGACCCTGGACGCTTTTGTCGCGGCGATGGCGGCGATCCGGCAGGAGGCCTACGACGATCCCGAGCGGGTCAAGACCGCGCCGCACGGCCTGCCGGTGCGGCGGCTGGACGACACGCGCGCGGCCCGCGAACTCGATCTCGCGTGGCGCCCGCCCGCCGCGCAGCGCTGAGATGCCGCTCTACGAACTGGGCGATCGCCGCCCGAAGCTGGATCCGGATTGCTGGATCGCCGACAACGCCGTCGTCATCGGGTCGGTGGTGATCGAACACGACGCCAGCCTGTGGTTCAACACCGTGGCGCGCGGCGACAACGACCTGATCACCATCGGCGCGGGATCGAACGTGCAGGACGGCTCGGTGCTGCACACCGACGCGGGCATCCCGCTCGCCATCGGCCGCGACGTCACGGTCGGCCACATGGCGATGCTGCACGGCTGCACCGTCGGCGAGGGTTCGCTGATCGGCATCAAGGCGGTGGTGCTCAATCGCGCCGTCATCGGCGCCCATTGCCTGATCGGGGCGAACACGCTGATCCCGGAAGGCAAGGTCATCCCGGACCGGTCCCTGGTGATCGGCTCGCCGGGCAAGGTCGTGCGCCAGCTCACCGACGAGGAAGTTGCGCGCCTGCTCGCCAGCGCCCGGCACTACGTCGACAACTGGCGGCGCTACCGGACTGGGCTGAAACGCGCGCCGGCGTAGGACCGCGGCCCCGCGACAATCTCATTCGCATACGCTGGCCGCGGAAATCCATGCAAAACATGGCTTTCGGCCTATTGCAATCTCCGCGGATTGCGCCGATACTACCGCCGTGCCTCAAAGGTGGTTGTGCCCTGCGCCGCGCGCTTCCACGCCGTCACCGGTTTGGCCGTGCCGATCACCGGCCGGTCCGCCGTGCGAACAAGGAGAATAACGGGACAGGCGAAGAACTCAAGAGTGACCTCCTCGAGCGCGTTCGTCGCCTTCGGCGGCTTCGCGCTCTTTTTTTGACTGCCGTCCTTTTCCCGGTCGCCGCATGCTGGTTTAGACTGGCGGGCCGTCGCAATCAACCCAGCCGAACATGACCAGAAAACTCTGCGCCGCCGTGGCGCTGCTCGCCTGCGGATGCGCCCTCGCCGCCGCGCCCGAACCGGCCAGGCCCGGTGTCACCGTCATCGAGCTGTCGGCCGAGGCCGCGCGTACGGCCCCGAACGATCTCGCCCAGGCGAGCGCCTATGCCGAAGCCACGGACGCGAATCCGGCCGAACTCGCGCACCGCATCAACCAGGCTATCGCCGCCGCGCTCAAGACCGCGAAGGCCTACCCGGCGGTCAGGACGCGCACCGGGGCGAGCCACACCTACCCGACCACCGGCAAGAGCGGCCGCATCGAAGGCTGGCGGATGCGTTCCGAGATCCTGCTGGAGACCCGCGACGCTGCCGCGCTCTCCGAACTGCTCGGCAAGCTCCAGGCCAGCCTGGCGGTAGGCCAGATCGTGCTGCAGCCCGCCCCGGAGACCCGGCGCCGGGTCGAGGACGAGGCTGCGCTGGACGCGATCGGCGCTTTTCGCGCCCGGGCCAAGCTGGTGGCCGACGCCTTCGGCAAGCCCTACCGCATCCGCCAGATCGCGATCCACACCGGCGGCCGTCCGCCCATCCTTCCGGTGATGCGCGGCGCCATGATGGCCGAGGCGGCCGCACCTCCCCCGCCGCCGATCGAGGCCGGCGAGAGCACGATCACCGTCACGATCAACGGACAGATCGAGGTATCGGCAGAATGAAAGCGCATCGGAATTCCCGGGCGACGGCCGCCTTCCGCGCGTCGCGCCTGCTCGTGCCGGCCGCGGCCGCCCTGCTGCTCGCCGCCTGTGCCACGACGACCCGGCAGTCGGCCCGCGACGGCTACGTCCGCTACCGCTGCGCCGACGGGCAGGAGATCGGCGTGACCTATCAGCAGAAAGGCAACCGCGCCCTGGTCGAAACCGGAGGCTGGAGCCACCTACTGCCGCTGGTGCCCGCCGCCTCGGGCGCGAAATACAGCGACGGAAAGGTCTCGTTCTGGTCGAAGGGGACGACCGCCTTCATGGAGGAAGGCGGCGCGCTCACCCGCAAAGACTGCAAGGAGTTCCGCGGCAAGTAGCCCGGCCGTGTGCGGACCCGGCTACGGCTTCCGCGCGGGCACCTGGACGTAGATCTCGTCCTGGCGGATCAGTCCGAGTTCGAACCTCGCGCGCTCCTCGATCGCGTCCAGGCCGGTCTTCAGGTCCCGGACCTCGGCCTCCAGGCCGGCATTGCGCGCTTCCAGCCTCTGGTTGGTCTCCCGCTGCGCCGCAAGCTGCCGGTCGACCTCCCGCACCTTCAGCCAGCCGCCCTTGCCGAACCAGAGCGGCCACTGAAGGAGCAGGATCAGCGCGACCAGGATCGCGGCCGGCAGCCGGCGCATCGGCCACTCAGGGCCGGATGCTGAAGAAGGCGCCGCGCCCCGGATAGCTCACGGTGTCGCCGAGGTCCTCCTCGATGCGCAGGAGCTGGTTGTACTTGGCGACGCGATCCGAGCGACTGAGCGAGCCGGTCTTGATCTGCAGCGCGTTCAGACCGACGGCGATGTCGGCGATGGTCGAGTCCTCGGTCTCGCCGGAGCGGTGCGAGATGACGGAGGTATAGCCCGAGCGCTTGGCCAGCTCGACCGCGGCGAAGGTCTCGGTGAGCGTGCCGATCTGGTTGATCTTGATCAGGATCGAGTTGGCGATCCCCTGGGCGATGCCCTCGCGCAGGATCTTGGTGTTGGTGACGAAAAGATCGTCGCCGACCAGCTGCACCCGGCGGCCGAGCTTCTGCGTGAGGATCTTCCAGCCCTCCCAGTCGTTCTCCGCCATGCCGTCCTCGATGCTGACGATCGGGTACTTGTCCGCCAGCGAGGCCAAGTAGTCGGCGAACTGCGCCGAGCTGAGCGACAGGCCCTCCCCGGAGAGCTGATACTTGCCCTCCTTGTAGAACTCGGAGCTGGCGCAATCCAGCGCCAGGACGACGTCCGTGCCGGGCTCGTAGCCGGCGTTGGCGATCGCGTCCAGGATCATGGTCAGCGCCTCCTGGGTGCCGGAGACGTTCGGCGCGAAGCCGCCCTCGTCGCCCACGGTGGTCGGGTAGCCCTTCTTGTCGGTGAGCTTCTTCAGGGCGTGGAACACCTCCGCCCCGCAGCGCAGCGCCTCGCGGAAGCTCTGCGCGCCCACCGGCATGATCATGCACTCCTGGATGTCCAGGCTGTTGTTCGCGTGCGCGCCGCCGTTGATCACGTTCATCATCGGCACCGGCATCTGCATCGGACCCGAGCCGCCAAAGTAGCGGTACAACGGCAGCCCCGCCTCCTCGGCCGCCGCCTTGGCCACGGCCACCGAAACCGCCAGCATGGCGTTGGCGCCCAGCCGGGACTTGTTCTCCGTGCCGTCGAGTTCGATCAGGGTCTTGTCTATGAACGCCTGCTCCTCCGCGTCCAGGCCGATGATCGCCTCGGAGATCTCGGTGTTGACGTTCTCCACCGCCTGCAGCACGCCCTTGCCCAGGTAGCGCTGGGCGTCGCCGTCGCGCAGCTCGATCGCCTCGCGCGAACCGGTGGACGCGCCCGAGGGCACGGCCGCCCGCCCCATGACGCCGGATTCGAGCAGCACGTCGGCCTCGACGGTCGGATTGCCACGCGAGTCCAGGATCTCCCGCGCCACCACATCAACGATTGCACTCATTTTTCGTCCCCGAGAAATGCCAAAAGAAACCGGCCGACGAAGGCTCGCTTCAGACGCCTTCCACGGCCAGCATGTTCATCGTCGCGATGCCCTGCCGCGCCCGCCTTGCCGCCGCGTATTCCGGCGAGTCGTAGAAGCGGCGCGCCTGCTCCATCGAATCGAACTCCAGGATCACCAGCCGCGGCGGGCACCAGTCTCCTTCCAGGTGCTCGACCCGGCCGCCGCGCACCAGGTAGCGCGCGCTGTAGCGCTCCACCGCCGCCTGCGCCAGCCGCTTGTACTCCTCGTAGCCCGCCGCGTCGGCCACCGTCGCCTGGGCGATGATGTACCCCTTCGTCATGGCAGTTCGATGTCGCAGAAGGCCAAGTCGGCGAGCGTCTCCCACTGCGCGAGCACCGGCAGGTGCGCCGGGTGCTCGAAATAGGCGTGCAGCGCGGCCTCGTCGTCGAACAGCGCGCGCAGCGCCCAGTCCCAGGCCTGCGCGTCCGGCGTGCGGTTCGGCCCGTGCTCCCAACTCCGGATCTGCGGGATCAGCCCCGGCAGCCGGTCCATGGCGGCGGCCACCGCGCGCAGCCGCGGATCGTCGCCGGCCACGCCCGGCCTGAGCCTGAACAGCACCAGGTGGGCGATCATGCCTGCTGCATCTCCTCGAAGCCGCGCCGCTTCACCAGGGCGTCGATCTCCTTGAGCGTCGCCAGCAGGCTCGCCATGCGCGGCAGCGGCCAGGCGTTGGGACCGTCGGAGAGCGCCTGCTCGGGCCGCGGATGGGTCTCCATGAACAGGCCCGCCACGCCGGCGGCGACCGCGGCCCGGGCGAGCACCGGCACGAACTCGCGCTGGCCGCCGCTGACCGTGCCCTGGCCGCCGGGCAGTTGCACCGAGTGGGTCGCGTCGAACACCACCGGGCAGCCGGTCTCGCGCATGATCGCCAGGCTGCGCATGTCCGAGACCAGGTTGTTGTAGCCGAAGGACGCGCCGCGCTCGCAGACCATGATCGTGTCGCGGCCGCCCGCGGCCTCGCGCGCCTTGGCGACCACGTTCTTCATGTCGCCCGGGGCGAGGAACTGGCCCTTCTTGATGTTCACCGGCCTGCCGCTGGCGGCGCAGGCCATGATGAAATCAGTCTGCCGGCACAGGAAGGCCGGCGTCTGCAGGACATCCACCGCGGCGGCGACCGCCGCGACGTCCTCGCGCTCGTGCACGTCGGTCAGCACCGGCACGCCGATGCGAGCGCGCACCTCTGCGAGTATCTCCAGCCCGCGCTCCATGCCGAGGCCGCGGAACGACGACCCGGAGCTGCGGTTGGCCTTGTCGTAGGAGGACTTGTAGATAAACGGGATGTCCAGCCCGGCGCACAGTTCCTTGAGCGCGCCCGCGGTCTCCAGCGCCATCTCGCGGGACTCGATCACGCAGGGACCGGCGATCAGGAAGAACGGCCAGTCCAGGCCGACTTCGAAGCCGCAGAGTTTCATCCTATGCCTCCGGTTGCCGGCCGGGCCGCCGTCTCGGCGCGACCGGATCGGGCCGGCTCAAACGGCCACCATGCGCGGACCGGCCTGCTTCTCCGCGGCCTGGCGCGCCAGCGCCGCGCGCACGAAGGCGATGAACAACGGATGGCCCGTCCTCGGATTGGAGGTGAATTCCGGATGGAACTGGCAGCCGACGAACCACGGATGCTCGGGCAGCTCGATCATCTCGCACAACTCGCGGCCCTCCGCCGAGCGGCCCGAGACCTTCAGGCCGGCCTGCTGCAGCGGCGCGAGGTACACGTTGTTCACCTCGTAGCGGTGACGATGACGCTCGACGATGCGCTCGGCGCCGTAGACCTTGCGCACCAGAGAATCGGCGGCGAGATTGCAGGCCTGGCCGCCCAGGCGCATCGTCCCGCCCAGGTCCGAGGCGGTGTCCCGGCGCTCGATGCGGCCGGTGCGGTCGAGCCACTCGGTGATCAGCGCCACCACCGGATGCGGCGTCTGGGCATCGAACTCGGTGGAGTGCGCGCCGGCCAGTCCGGCGACGTCGCGCGCGAACTCGATCACCGCGAGCTGCATGCCCAGGCAGATGCCCAGGTAGGGCACGCGGTTCTCGCGCGCATAGCGGATCGCGGCGATCTTCCCCTCGACGCCGCGCCGCCCGAAGCCGCCCGGCACCAGGATCGCGTCCATGCCGGCCAGGATGCGGCAGCCGGCCTCGCAGTCCTTCTCGATCGCCTCGGAGTCGATGTAGTGGATGTTCACCCGGCAGCGGCTGTGGATCCCGGCATGCACCATCGCCTCGGTGAGCGACTTGTACGACTCGGTGAGATCGACGTACTTGCCGACGAAGGCCACGTCGACCTTGTGCTCGGGGTGCTCCAGGGCGTCGACCAGCTTGGACCAGACGGACAGGTCGGCGGCCCGGGCCAGGATGTCGAGCTTGTGGCAGACGATCTCGTCGAGCATCTGGTCGTGCAGCATCGCCGGGATCTTGTAAATGCTGTCCGAATCCGCCACCGAGATCACCGCCTCCGGGGCGACGTTGGTGAACAGCGCGATCTTGCGCCGCTCGTCCTCGGGGACAAAGCGGTCCGCGCGGCACAGCAGCACGTCGGGCTGGATGCCGATCTCGCGCAGTTCCTTGACCGAGTGCTGGGTCGGCTTGGTCTTCAGTTCGCCGGCGGCGGCGATCCAGGGCAGCAGCGTCAGGTGGATGAAGCAGGTATTGCGGCGACCCTCCTCGATGCCCATCTGGCGGATCGCCTCGAGGAAGGGCAGCGACTCGATGTCGCCCACGGTGCCGCCGACCTCGACGATCGCAACGTCGGCGCCTTCGGCGCCGCGCTTGACGTAGAGCTTGATCTCGTCGGTGATGTGCGGGATGACCTGCACGGTGCGCCCGAGATACTCGCCGCGCCGTTCCTTCTTGATGACGCTCTCGTAGATCTGGCCGGTGGTGAAGTTGTTGCGCCGGCCCATCTTGCAGCGCGTGAAGCGCTCGTAGTGGCCGAGATCCAGGTCGGTCTCGGCGCCGTCCTCGGTGACGAACACCTCCCCGTGCTGGAAGGGGCTCATCGTGCCCGGATCGACGTTGATGTACGGGTCGAGCTTGAGGTGGGTTACCTTGATGCTGCGCGACTCGAGGATCGCCCCCAGCGAGGCGGCGGCTATGCCCTTGCCGAGTGAGGAAACGACACCGCCGGTGACGAAGACATACTTGGTCATGAAGCAGCCAGCTTCAGGAAAGCCGCATCATAACGGAAATCGAAGCGCCGATAAACCGCAGCCCGGCCGTGCCGCTCACCGCTGCCGCGCGCGCCACTCCCAGGGCGGAACCGGGGCGCTCCAGGCCCACAGGCCGCGGCGCGCCGAGCGCGCCGCCGACTCGGCCCCGGCATACGTCCGGGCCTCGTCGGCGGGCTGCTCGGCGAGACGGCGCACGTCGTGCCAGGCCAGGCCCGCCTCGATCTGCGCCAGACCCACGTCGCGCCCATTCGCGCGCACCGGACCGACCAGGCGGTCATAGACATCGGTCTTATACGCGGCGACCGTCACCCGGCGATCTTTGACCATCTCCTCCAGGTGCCGGCGCGCCACCCGGCTGTAGGGCTGCCTGCGCTCCGGGGCGTCGATTCCGGCGATCCGCACCCTGGCCTCCCGCCCGCCGTCCAGGATCATGACGAAGGAATCGCCGTCGTCGACCCAGGTCACCCTGCCCTCGACCGCCTCGGCGCCCGCCGCGGCGCTGAGCAGCAGAAGCGCGGCAGCCAGGAGGATCCGCAGGGCCTGGTTCGCATGCATGGCGCGGCGGCACGAAAAGCGGCGGGGCGGAATCGCTCCCGCCCCGCCGCAAGCTACCTCCCTGATAGCCTTATTCCTTGGGTCAGCTGACCTTGATCTTGACCAGTTCCTCGCCGTTCGGATCGGTCACGTGGACCGCGCAGGCGATGCAGGGGTCGAAGCTGTGGATCGTGCGCTGGATCTCGATCGGCTGCTTCGGGTCGTGCAGCCTGGTTCCCTTGAGCGAAGCCTCGTAGGGTCCCTGCTGTCCCTGCGGGTCGCGCGGGCCGCCGTTCCAGGTCGACGGCACCACCGCCTGGTAGTTGGCGATCTTGCCGTCCTTGATCACGATCCAGTGCGCGAGCGCGCCGCGCGGCGCCTCCATGAAGCCCACGCCCTTGGCCTCCTTCGGCCAGGTGCTCGGATCCCAGAGCTTGTCGTTGAAGGTCGCCAGATCGCCGGCCTTGATGTTGGCGATCAGCCTGTCGTAGCTCGGCTGCAGCGTGTCCAGGTAAATCTTGGTGTTCAGCGTGCGCGCCGCGGTGCGCCCGAGCGTCGAGAACAGCGCCTCGACCGGGATCTCCAGCTTCTTGAGCACCATGCCGACCAGTTCCTTGGCCTGCGCGTGCCCGTGCGCATACATGACGAGCAGGCGCGCCAGCGGACCGACCTCGACCGCTTTGCCCTTCCAGCGCGGCGCCTTGAGCCAGGAGTAGTCCTTGTCCACGTCCAAGTGCTGGAACGGCGGTTTCGGACCGGTGTAATTGAGCTCGGTCTCGCCGCTGTACGGGTGCAGGCCCTTGTCCTTTCCGCCGGAATACGTGTACCAGGAGTGGGCGATGAACTCCTGCACCTGATCGTCGGCGTTCAGGTCCACCGGATGCAGCCTGGTCAGGTCGCGATTGAGGATCACGCCGGCCGGGATCTGGAAGCTGTCCGGCTCGAACATGCTCTTGTTCGGCAGGTCGCCGTAGCACATGAAGTTGCCCACGCCTTCGCCCTTGGCGCCCCAGTCCTTGTAGAAACTGGCGATCGCCAGGGTGTCCGGGATATAGACCTGCTCGACGAACTCCTGCATCTGGCGAATCACGTTCTGCACCGTCTGCAGGCCGACCACGTTGACCGCGGTCGCGGAATCGCCGCCGCGCGCGCCCTTCGAGAACTGGGCCGGGTCCGAGTGCACGCTGATCGCGCAGGGTACCCCGCCGACCACGAAGTTCGGGTGCGGGTTCTTGCCGCCGAAGATCGCTTGCAGCTTGACCACTTCACGCTGCCAGGTCAGCGCCTCGAGGTAGTGGGCCAGCGCCAGCAGGTTTGCCTCGGGCGGCAGCTTGTACTCCGGGTGGCCCCAGTAGCCGTTGGCGAAGATGCCGAGCTGGCCAGATTCCACGAAGTTCTTGACCTTCTTCTGCACGTCGGCGAAATAGCCCGGCGAGGACTTGGCGTAGCTCGATATCGACTGCGCCAGCTCCGAAGTCGCCTTCGGATCGGCCTTCAGCGCCGAGACCACGTCCACCCAGTCGAGCGCGTGCAGGTGGTAGAAGTGCATCACGTGGTCATGGACGTGCTGCGCGGCGATCATCAGGTTGCGGATGATCTGCGCGTTCTGCGGGATCTCGTACTTGAGCGCGCTCTCCACCGAGCGGATCGAGGCCATGCCATGCACCAGCGTGCACACGCCGCAGATGCGCTGGGCGAAGGCCCAGGCATCCCGCGGGTCGCGTCCGCGCAGGATGATCTCGATGCCGCGCACCATGGTGCCCGAGCTGGAAGCCCGGGTGATCACGCCGGCATCGTCGGTTTCGGCTTCGATGCGAAGGTGACCCTCGATGCGGGTGATCGGGTCGACAACTACGGTTTGGGCGGCCATCCGTTACTCCTCAATCAGATTCTCGGCAACCAGCTCGAGCAAGCTGTGCAATTTCTTGTCCCAGTGGAAGTGCGCCTGGCTGTCGTCGAAGGTGAGCCGGCAGTTCGAGCAGCTCGACACCAGCATCTCGGCGCCCGTGTCTTCCACCTGCTTCATCTTGATCTGGAACGACTTGTAGCGCGTCGCGTCGGCCCGGTGGATGGTGACCACCCCGCCGCCGCCGCCGCAGCACCAGTTCATCCCGGGCTCGGAGGACATTTCAATCAGATCCACGCCCAGCCCTTTCAGCGCGTCCCGCGGTTCCTGGACCACGCCGCCGCGGCGGGTGACCTGACAGGGGTCGTGGAAGGTGACCGACTTGTTCATCGGCTTGAGCTTCAGCTTGCCGTTCTTGATGTTCTCGCCGAGGAACTCGGAGATGTGGCGCACCTTGAAGGGAAGCTCCTTGCCGTAGATGTTGGCGCCCTGCCAGCGCAGCGCGCCGTAGGCGTGGCCGCATTCCGGCAGGATGAGCAGTTCGGCGCCGCAGGCGATCGCGGCGTTGATCAGCTTCATGCTCATGTCTTTCTGCCAGGCGGCGTTGCCGGACAGCAGGCCGAAGTTCGTGGCCTCGTAGCCGTCCGAGCGCAGCGTCCAATCCAGCCCCAGGTGCTTCATGATCTTCGCCGTGGCGACGATCGACTCCGGGTACTTCATGATCTCGATCGAGGACAGGCTGCAAATCACCTTGGCCTTCGGCTTGTCCATCGGGATCTCGATGTCGTTGTCGTCGGCCAGCCACTCGACCCGGTCCTTGAACACCTTGGGCGTGGCGCCCAGCGGGCTGCCTTCCTTCTCGGCGCGCTCGGCCACCGCGTGCAGTTCGTGCGGCACCAGACCTGCGTGGAACATGGCGTGGCGCGCCTGCGCGACCAGCGCGGCGATGTCGATGCTCATCGGACAGGCCATGGTGCAGCGGCCGCACATGGTGCAGGTGTCGTAGAGCAGTTCCTGCCACTCCTTCAGCTCGTCGGCGGTCACCGCCCTCTTCAGGCCGAATATCTTGTAGAACAACGCGAACGGTCCGGCCTCGCGCTTGTAGGCCTGCTTGAACGGCTCCAGCTTCCAGATCGGCGTCAGGCGCGGATCCTCGGTCGCCGCGTAGAAGTGGCAGGCCTGGGCGCACATGCCGCAGTGGATGCAGGACTCCATGTAGATCGCGGACAGGCGCCCGAAATCCTTCACGAAGTGCTTCATCGCGATATCGACGCGCTCCTTGTCGGGCATGTTGCCCTGGACGTCGGCGCGCACGGCCGGCTTCTTCAGCCGGTGAATCCGCCCTTCGGTTTCCAGCGGATGGGCGACATTGACATCGGCGGCGCTCATATCGCTGCTCCTTTCCTTTCGAACGCGCCGCCGGTGGCGCCGCGCGAGACGAAGACCATGACCGTGTGGAACAGCTTGCCGAACGGCAGCCAGACGAACAGCAGTGCGACCGTCAGCAGGTGGATCGCCAGCAGCGTCTCGTAGCGGGCTCCCACGTGGGCGGCGGCCAGCAGACCGGTGATCAGGGGCGCGGTGGTCACGAACCAGCTGAAGTAGTCGTCGAAGTTCGACAGCAGCCGCTTGACCGGCGTCATGATCCGCTGCATCAGCAGGGCGAACAGGGCGGCCACGGTGATCGCGCCAACGAAGAAGATCACGCCGTTGGGCAGGTTCGGCCAGGACAGCCCGGTGAGATCCTTGATGAACAGGATGTGCGGCAGGAAGAAGAACACCACGACGAACAGGCCGATGTGGAACACGTAGCCGAGCACGAGGTCGAGCAGCGAATTGCGCACGAACTCCTCCTTGGGCCACATGCGGCGCATGATCATCAGCATGCGGCCGTGGAAGGTGTCCTTGTAGCGGGGCTCCGAAAAATCGGGCTTCTTCTTGAGCAGCAGGATGCCGGTCAGCCTCCAGGCCAGCCCGAACACCATGATCACCAGCGACCATTGCAGCGCCGGTCCGCGTGCGAAGTCCAGCAGATCCATGTCACTTACCTCCCGTCACTTTTTCTTGCCGCGATCTGGACATCATGGCGGCAGCCGCGCCGACCGCCACGCCCACGGCAGCCGCCCCGGCGATGGTGGTCGCCTTGCTCAGTTCGCCGGTGGACAGCGGCTTGTAGAAGCTGCCCCTGTCCCAGAACCCGGGCTCGGAACAGCCCAGACAGCCGTGGCCGGACTCGATCGGGAAGCTGGTGTGGAAGTTCCACTTCACGGTCGCGCAGGCGTTGTAGGTGATCGGCCCCTTGCAGCCCAATTCGTACAGGCACCAGCCCTGGCGCGCGCCCTCGTCGTCGAAGGTCTTGGCGAACTTGCCCTGCTCGTAGAACGGGCGGCGGTAGCAGCGGTCGTGGATGGTCTCGCCGTAGAACACCTTGGGCCGACCCAGGTGATCCAGATCCGGCAGCTTGCCGAAGGTCAGGTAGTGGGCCAGCACGCCGGTCATGACGACCGGGATCGGCGGACAGCCGGGCACGTTGATCACCGGCTTGTCCTTGATCACGTCGCGCACCGACACCGCCCGGGTCGGGTTGGGGCTGGCCACCGGCAGCCCGCCGAAGGCGGCACAGGAGCCGACCGCGATGATTGCCGCGGCGCCCTTGGCCGCCTCCTCCAGCATCTGGTAGTTGCTGATCCCGGCGATGGTCGAGTAGTACTCGGTCTCCTTCGGTGGCAGCGAGCCGTCCACCAGCAGCAGGTACTTGCCGTGGTGCGCCTTCATCGCGTGTTCGCGCGCCTCCTCGGCGGCGAAGCCGGAGACCGCCTGCAGCGTGTGGTGGTAATCGAGCGAGACGAGATTGAAGATCAAGTCCTCGAGGGTCGGCGAATCGGCCCGCGTGATCGACTCGGTGCATCCGGTGCACTCCTGGAACGAGAGCCAGATCACCGACGGCCGCTGCGCCTTGGCCAGTGCCTCGGCCATCGCCGGAACCACGCCCGGCGGCAGCGCCATGCTCGACGCCAGCGCACCACAGAACTTCATGAACGCGCGACGGCTCACGCCTCGCCGGGCCAGTGCATCGCCCACCGTTCGCAGACTGCCTGTCATGTCTTCTCCCCTTCAACGAAGAACGGATCGATCGGGACCGCCCGACCCTGCGCGACTCTATTGCTGTTTCATCAGCAGATACTGATCAAGATCAAACGAAGCCGCTTTTCTGCCACCGCCGAACCCGCGGCGTTGCTAGTTGTGCAACGCATCATCGCTGCTCAACTTCTCCTTCAGCCGGGCAGAAGCGGCGCGTACGTCTTCCGGCTGGCTGGTCAGGATCTCCGGCATGCGCGTCACCTCGATGAACTCGGCGATCACGTTCTCGGTCTGGTCGCGGTGGGTGACCCACCAGACGCCGGCGTAGGCGGTCTCGCGCACCTCGGACGGTCCGGCGGCATCCAGCCTGGCGGTGACCTCGCCCTGGCCGAGTTCGTTGCGCAACATCTCGTAATCGGCCGGACCGAGCGGCACGCCGCGCAGGTCGACCACACCGCTCTCGCCGCTCTCCGCCAGCTTCTCCAGCAGCGCCTCGATCTCGCGCAGGATCGCCGGCGCGCTGAAGGCGATGGCGGCATCGACCACCTTCACTCCGATGTCCTTGAGTCCGCTCATGGATTCCAGCTCTCGATCAATCGGACGGCCTCGTCGCCCGCCCGGGGTAAGGCCGCCGCCACCGGCGGCGACAGGGTCTCGCCCCAATCCAGATTCGCGGGCTGGATGCCGATCAGCGCGCGCCGCGCCGGGAGCAGCCCTTCCAGTTCCGCCACCGCCATCAGGTCGAGCAGGCTCACCTCGTGCACGCTGTGTTTTCGGTTGGCGCCGAGGAACGCGTCCATCTCCGGGCCGGCGAACACGCGCACCGCGCCCGGCGGCGCGCCGAGTTCGGCCGCGTCGATGACGATCAGCGCGTCGTGTTCGGCGATCGGGCCGGCCAGGGAAAAGCTCAGCGTCCCGCCGTCGATGCATTCGACATCGGGCCGGCCGTCCAGCCGGCGCGCCACTTCCTGCATGGCGGCCACGCCGACGCCCTCGTCGGAAAGCAGCGTGTTGCCGATGCCCAGGACCAGCGTGCTCATGGATTCCGGCACATCCGGCAGGACAGGGGAACGGGACGAGGCTTCACTCCTTGGCGCACGCCAGCCCGGCAGGCAGGACGGGCTCGCGGCCCACCAGATCGGCGAAATGCGCGTCGAAATCGGTCTCGCCGCGCTGCATGGCTTCCAGCGCATCGAGCGCATCGTTCAGACGCGCGGCCTGCTCCTCGTCGAGCACGTCGCGCGCCGTGCCTAGCGAGGTCAGCAGCCATTGTCCGGGCTGAACCTCGCCGATCAGCAGCACGTTGATTTCTTCGCGCCGGCCCCGGCCCTCGCAGGTAGCGAGGAAGCCCCGGGTCGAAACGACGCGCATGGGAATGCCGATGCACATGGATGATCCGCTCTCGTTCGGGCGGACCGGGAACACCCCGGCCCGCGCCGCCGCGATTTATAAGGGATCGGCACCGGTCTTGGGAAGGCCGGCGGTTTGATCTAGCTCAACGAAGCGTCAGATTCGATGCGTCAGTGCTTCGCCGAGTCGTCCAGTTGCTCGGCCACCGTCTCGAGCAGGCTGTGCATCGACTTGTCCCACTTGAAGTGGGCCTGCCCGTCATCGAAGGTCTGGCGGCAGTTCGAGCAACTGGTAATCGGCAGTTCGGCGCCGGTTGCCTCGATCTGCCGCATCTTCATCTGGAAGACGCGGTAGCGGTGCTCGTCCGCGCGATGGATGGTCACCACCCCGCCACCACCGCCGCAGCACCAGTTCATGTCGCCGTGGCCGCCCGGGCTCTCGCGCAGATCGACGCCGAGCGCCTGCAGCACGTCCCGGGGCGCCTGCGGGACGCCGCCGCGCCGCGACACCTGGCAGGGATCGTGGAAGGTGACCGACTTCTTCAGCGGCTTGACCTTGATGCGGCCGTTGCTGATGTTCTCGGCCAGGAACTCGGAGATGTGAACCACATCGAAGGGCAGCGGCTTGCCGTACATGTTCGCGCCCATCCAGCGCAGCGCGCCGTAGGCATGACCGCACTCGGGCAGGATCAGGGTCTTCGCCCCGCAGGCCACGGCGGCGTTGATAAGCTTCAGGCTCATCTGCCTCTGCCATTCCAGGTTGCCGGAGAGCAGCCCGAAGTTGGTGGCCTCGTAGCCGTCGCTGCGCAGGGTCCAGTCGTAGCCGGCGTGCTTGAGGATGCGGGCGGTGGCGACGATCGACTCGGGGAACTTCATGATCTCGATCGACGACAGCGAGACGATGACATCGGCCTTGGGCTTGTCGAACGGGATCTCGACCTCGTGGTCGTCGGCCAGCCACTCGCAGCGGTCCTTCAGCACCTTGGCGGTGGCGCCCAGCGGGCTGCCCTCGATCGCCGCGCGCTCGGCGACCGCGTGCAGCTCGTGCGGCACCAGGCCGGCCTGGAACATCGCGTGCCGCGCCTGTCCGACCAGGCTGGCGATGTCGATGCCCATCGGACAGACCAGCGTGCAGCGGCCGCACATCGTGCAGGTGTCGTAGAGCAGTTCCTGCCAGTCCTCGAGTTCCTCGAGCGTCACCTCGGGCTTGAGGTTGAACTTCTTGTAGAACCAGCGGAACGGGCTCGCCTCGCGCTTGTAGACCTGCTTGAACGGCTCCAGCTTCCAGATCGGCGTGTAGCGCGCGTCCCCGGTGGTGACGTAGAAGTGACAGGCCTCGGCGCACTTGCCGCAGTGGATGCACGCCTCCATGTAGGCGGCGAGCGGCCGGCTGAAATCCTTGGCGAAATTCTGCAGCGCGATCTGCACGCGCTCGCCGTCTCCCATCTCGCCCTGCCGGTCGAAGCGCTGTCCGGGCTTGCGGATGGAGAAGCGCGGCGCCTCCAGTTCCAGCGGATGGACCTGGTCGACCTCGATGTGCAGAGTCATAGGCTGGCTCCCTTCCTCGCGAAGGCCGCCCCGGTGATGCCCCGGGAGATGAAGATCAGGAAGGCGTGCGAGAGCTTGCCGAAGGGCAGCCAGATCAGCATCGCCTCCACGCTGAGCAGGTGGATCGCCAGCACGGTATCCGTGCGCGCCGTGCTCGTGTCGAAGGCCATCATGCCGGTGACCACCGCCAGCAGCACCAGGAACCAGCTGAAGAAATCGTCGAAGTTCGACAGCAGGCGCAGCGGCGGATGGGACATGCGGTGCAGCAGGGCGATGATCAGCGTGACGATGGTCACCGCGCCGAAGAAGTATGTGACCGGATCGGGCAGCGCCGGCCAGGTGATGAATCCGGTCAGCCGCTTTACGAAGGCGATGTGCGGCGCGTAGGCAACGATGATCACCAGCAGCCCGATGTGGAAGAGCCAGGCGTTCGCCTCGGTGAACGCTATTCGCGGCCGGAACGCCTTGCGCGGGAAGACCCGCGCCAGCACGCCGCCCAGCGCGTCGCGGAAGCCGGTTTCGCGGCGCGGCTTGGAGTAGTCGGGCTTCGGCTTCAGGCGGAAGATCCCGTAGATCCGCCAGGCGGACCCGGCGAAAAGCACCAGCAGCGTGATCGCCAGCATCGGCCCGCGGGCGAATTCGAGCAGCGTCATCTCGCACCTCCCTTCCCGCTTCGCGACTCCAGCTCCTGCAGCCACAACTCGTGGTGCTGCCGGGCCCAGAGCTCGTCGACTTCGCCGGTGATCATGGACTGGTAGGCGTCCTCCACGCCGGCGGTGCCCATGTAGATGTGGCCGAGGGAGAGCGCGACGACCAGGATGGCCGCCACCAGATGCACGATGTTCGCCACCTGCATCACCCAGCGCGAATCGAACACGTTGGGGAACATCAATGCCAGCCCGGAGGCAACCACGGCCGAGCCGAGCATGAACACGCCGATCCAGAACCAGGTCTTCTCGCCGAAGTTGAAGCGCCGCGAGGGCACGTGCTCGCGCTTGATCAGCCCGCCGGCCTTGCGTATCCACTGGGCGTCCGACGGGTGCCAGACGTTGTCCCGGGCGAACGTGATCAGCATCAGCAGCATGCTCGCGCCAAACAGGAAGCCGAGGAAGTTGTGGAAGTTCTTGCTGAACGCGGTGAGCCACGAGAAGGCGGTGTGGCCGATAACCGGCAGCAGCAGGTACTTGCCCAGGAACATGGTCAGGCCGGTGAGCGCGAGCATGACGAAGCTGATCGCGGTGAGCCAGTGCACCAGCCGCTCCCAGTTGTTGAAGCGCACGATCACCCGCCCGGTGCGCTCGCCCTCCAGCCGCAGCTTGCCCTTGGCCATGTGGAACAGCAGGATCGACACCGGCACGACGAGCAGCAGCAGCCCGCCGTAAAAGGTGATCGGCCCGTTGCGCAGCTCACGCCAGGTCTCGCCGCCCGACTGCACCAGCACGCCGCCTTCCGGGCCGCCGATGGTCGTGTAGCCGGGCTCGCCCGAGCGTACGTCGCGCCACAGCGGCGCCAGGTTGTGGCTTTGCTGCGCGGCCGCGACCGGAGCCTGCGGCGGCGCTGGCGGGTCGGCTGCGCGTGGCTCGGCGACGACTACGAACAGTGCCGCCAGAAGCAACCACGACGGCCAGTTTCCCAGGACAGGCAATCTCATCCGGCTCCTCCTTTGTGCAAGTCCCTCGCGCTGCGCTCTTGTCGTACTTTCGGCTTATCTTGCTCGCGATTTCCGATCATCGCAAGAAGGTCGAGCTGATGGTACGGAACTCGTCGGTCCCCGCCTGCTTCAGCCACTCGAAGGCGACCATCTCGCGGGAGACGATCTCCACCCCGTGGCCGCGCAGGCGCGCCAGGGCGAGTTCTCGGTCGCCGGTGCGCCGCGAGCCCACGGCGTCCGCCACCACGTACACCTCCCTGCCCTGCCAGCGCAGATCCAGGGCGGTCTGCAGCACGCAGACGTGGGACTCGATGCCGGCCACGATCACCTGCCGCCGGTCCGATCCCGGCAGTCCGGGCAGGCACTGGGCCGCGGCGCAGGAAAAATGCAGCTTGGTCGCCACCGCCTCGTCCGGCACGAGCTGCCGCACTTCGGGGTGGGTATGCCCCAGGCCCTTGGGATACTGCTCGGACACCATGACCGGGACCCCGAGCGCCTGCGCCACGCGCACCAGCCAGACGGCATTCTCGAGGATGCGCTGCCAGCCGTCGATATGCGGCAACAGCCGCTCCTGGATGTCGACCACCAGCAGGCTGCTGTCATTGCGCTCCATCAGCATTGCACTCTCCTCGTGTGAGCCGCGCCCGTCAGCCGGCCAGTTCCGGCCGGTCGCGGTAGTATTCGAGCGCCTCCGGATTGGCCAGCGCCTCGACGTTCTTCACCGGCTGCCGGTGCACCACGTTGCGCACCGCCAGTTCCACGATCTTGCCGCTCTTGGTGCGCGGGATGTCGCCCACCTGCAGGATCTTCTCCGGGACGTGGCGCGGCGTGGTGTTCTCCCGGATCGCCTGCCTGATGCGTGCGACCAGTGCCTCGTCCAGGGTCAGACCCTCGCGCAGGCGCACGAACAGCACGACACGCACGTCGTTTTCCCAGTCCTGGCCGATCACCAGGGACTCGGCCACCTCCGGCAGCCGCTCCACCTGCCGGTAGATCTCCGCCGTGCCGATTCGCACGCCGCCCGGGTTGAGCGTGGCGTCCGAGCGCCCGTAGATCACCAGCCCGTCGTGCGCGCTGATCTCGCACCAGTCCCCGTGGCACCACACGCCGGGAAAACGCTCAAAGTAGGCAGCGCGGTACTTGCCGCCGTCCGAATCGTTCCAGAAACCGACCGGCATCGCCGGAAACGGCCGGGTGCACACCAGTTCGCCCTTGGCCCCGCGCACCGGCCTGCCGGCCTCGTCGAACACGTCCACCGCCATGCCCAGGCCGCGGCACTGGATCTCGCCGCGCCACACCGGTAGCAGCGGACTGCCGAGCACGAAGCAGGAGAGGATGTCGGTGCCGCCCGAGATCGAGGCCAGGTTCACGTCCCCCTTCACCATGTTATAGACGTAGTCGAAGCCCTCGGGGGAAAGCGGGCTGCCGGTGGACAGAACGACCCGCAGCGCCTGCAGGCCATGCGTGCGCTTGGGCTCCAGGCCGATCTTGGCGATCGCGTCGATGAACTTGGCCGAGGTGCCGAGATGGGTCATGCCTTCGGCATCGGCGTAGTCGAACAGCACCGAGCCGCGGCCGAGGAAGGGCGAGCCGTCGTAGAGCAGCAGGGTCGCGCCCGAGGCGAGCCCGGAGGCCAGCCAGTTCCACATCATCCAGCCGCAGGTGGTGAAATAGAACAGCCGGTCGCCCGGCTTCACGTCCGCGTGAAGCTGGTGCTCCTTCAGGTGCTGGAGCAGTGCTCCACCCGCGCCGTGCGCGATGCACTTCGGCACGCCGGTGGTGCCCGAGGAATACACGATGTACAGCGGGTGGTCGAAGGGCAGCCGGGCGAACTCGATCTCGCCCGACGGTGCCTGGCCGGCGACGAAGTCCTCCAGGCGGCAGGCGGCGCGGATGCCAGACAGGTCGGCGGCATCGCCGGCATCGCCTGCGTATGGCACGACCACGACCCGTTCGACCGAGGGCAGCCGCGCGGCGATCTCGCGCAGCCGGTCCAGGCAATCGACCGTCTTGCCGCCGTAGCGGTAGGCGTCCGCCGCAATTAGCAGCTTCGGCTCGATCTGGCCGAAGCGGTCCACCACGCCCTGCACGCCGAAGTCCGGCGAACACGAGGAGAACACCGCGCCCAGGCTCGCCGCGGCCAGCATGGCGACGATCGCCTCGGGCATGTTCGGCAGCCAGGCGGCGACCCGGTCGCCCGGCCCAACACCGCTCGCCCGCATCGCGCCGGCGAGCCCGGCAACCTGTGCGTAAAGCTCGGCGTGGCTTAGGCGGCGCGCGAACCTGTCCTCGCCGCGGAAGACCAGCGCATCCGCCCCGTCGCGCCGGCGCAGCAGGTTCTCGGCGAAGTTCAGCCGCGCCTGCGGAAACCAGCGCGCCCCGGGCATGCGTTCCGGATGCTCCAGGACCCGCTCGCCGCGCTCCCCGATCACCCCGCAGAAGTCCCACACCGAGGGCCAGAACTGTTCGGGACGCTCGATCGACCAGCGGTGCAGCGCCGCATAGTCCGGGAAGGACGCGCCCCAGCGCGCCTCCATCGCGGTCATGAACGTACGCAACCGCGAGCCGGCGATGCGCTCCGCCGACGGCTGCCAGATCGGGCGCTCGCTCACCCCTGCGCGGCTCCGCCGATCAGTTCGAGCAGCGCCTCGGGCAGGCGCACCGACTTGCCGGTCGCCGGATTCATCCATACCACCTTGGCCGCGCCTTCCGCGTACAGCCGCTCGTCGCCCTCGGGGCGCATCTCGTAGTAGGTCATGACGCTGCTGCGCCCGGGATGGCCGACCAGCAAGCGCACCTCGACCACGCCCGGATAGCCCAGCGGCAGCAGGAAGGTGCAGCTCGCGTTGATGATCACCGGCGCCTCCTGGTCGATGTTGCAGGCGAAGCCGGAGTTCTCCATCCACTCGACGCGCGCCTGCTCCATGTAGCGGAAGTAGACGGTGTTGTTGACGTGCCGGTAGGCGTCCATGTCGCCCCAGCGGATCGGGATGCGCGAGACGTGGACCAGGGTGCGGTGGGTGTCCATGCGGGAGGCGGGGCTGGGATCGGAACTATAATCGTCGATTGTATGCACA
>DATMWM010000062.1:0-2767 GCA_035562535.1 Rhodocyclaceae bacterium
CGTGGCGCCTCCGGCGAGATCGCGGTCTCCGACACCGAGCGCTGGGCCGAGCCGCTGCACGAGGGCCTGGCGCGCGTCCTCGACGAGAACCTGGCGGCCCTGCTCGGCACGCAGCGCATCGTGCGCTTCCCCTGGCCGGCCGCGGCTGCGCCGGACGTCCAGGTTGCGGTCGAGGTGCTGCGCTTCGAGGCCGGACCGGACGCCAGCCTGCGGCTGGAGGCCCGCTGGTCGGTACGCGCACGCGGCGGCGAATTCGCGCTCGAGCCGCGCCTGACCCGGATCGAGGTACCGGCAGGCGGCGGCGCTGGCGAGCGCGTGCGCGCCCACTCGGAGGCCGCCTCGCGCCTCGCGCGCGAGATCGCCTCCGCGCTATGGGCGACGCTGCGCCGCTGAGCCGGCCTCGCCGAGCAGGTCGAGGATCACAGCCCCGGCCAGCATGGTGCCGAACAGCGGCGGCATGTAGCTGATCGTGCCGTTGGCACAGCGGCCGCGCCCCGGTCCCTCCGGATCCTGCATCGGCCCGCATGGCCGGGCCGGCTCGTCCGAATACACCGCCAGCACCCCGCCCTCGAAGCCGCGCCGCCTCAGCCGCTGGCGGATGCGCCGCGCCAGCGCGCAGACCTCGGTGCGGCCGATGTCGGCGATGCGCACCCGCGAGGGATCGAGCCGGTTGCCCGCGCCCATGCTGGAGGCCACCGGGATGCCGCGTTCGAGCGCATGGACGATCAGGTTGACCTTGCAGTTGAGCGCGTCGATGCAGTCCACGACGTAGTCCACGCCGGCCGGGATCAGCGCGGCCAGGTTCTGTTCCTGCAGGAACTCGCTCACCAGCGCCACACGGCAGCCGGGGTTGATGTCCAGGATGCGCTCGCGCATCGCCTCGACCTTGCTCCGGCCGACGGTGGACAGCAGTGCCGGAAGCTGGCGGTTGATGTTGCTGATCTTGATCACGTCGTGGTCGGCCAGCGTGAGCGCCCCCACCCCGGCACGGGCCAGCGCCTCGGCGCAGCAGGCGCCGACCCCGCCCAGGCCGGCGACGAACACGTGCTTCCCGGCCAGCCGCGCGAGTCCGCCGGCGCCGATCAGAAGCTCGGTGCGCTCGAACTGCGGGGCAACCGCGCTCACGATGCGGCCGCGTCCGCCAGGCGCGGCAGGACCTCGAGCGCGTTGCGCCGGGTCACCGCCGCCGCCTCTTCCGGCGCGATCCCGCGCAGCGCGGCCAGCGCGTGCGCGATCGGCAGCAGGTTCGCCGGGTCGTTGCGCCGGCCACGGGCGAAGGACGGCGGGATGTCCGGCGCGTCGGTCTCCAGCACGATCGCCTCGATCGGCAGGGTGGCGGCCAGTTCGCGCACCCGCGTGGCCCGCTCGTAGGTCATGGTGCCGCCGAAGCCCAGCCGGAAGCCCAGCCGGAGGAAGACATCGGCCTGCTCCCGGCTGCCGTTGAAGGCGTGGGCGATGCCGCCGGGCACCCGGATGCGGCGCAGGTGCTTGAGCACGATGTCCTGGGCGCGGCGGATGTGCAGCAGCACCGGCAGGCCGAACTCGCGGGCGAGTTCGAGCTGGGCGGCGAACCAGCGCTCCTGGCGCGGCGCGTCGTGGCCCTCGACGAAGAAGTCCAGCCCGATCTCGCCGACCGCCACCGCGCCGCCGCGTTCCAGACGGCTGCGCAGCACGTCGAGGTCGCCGTCGACCGCGCGGTCGACATACATCGGGTGGATGCCCAGGGCGTGTCTGCAGCCGGGATAGGCTGCCTGCATGCGCTCCACGGCCGAAAAGTTGTCCCGCTCCACCGCCGGCACCACGATGCGCTCCACCCCGGCGGCACGCGCCGCCGCCGCGACCGCGTCGCGGTCGGGCTCGAACTCGGCGGCATCCAGGTGGCAGTGGGTGTCGATCAGCCCGGCAAGCGGCGTCAGCGTCCCTTCCACGTGGGCTTGCGCTTCTCGATGAAGGCGTCGATGCCTTCCTTGGCGTCCTCGGTGAGCATGTTGCAGGCCATGGTCTCGGCGGCCAACTGGTAGGCGCCTTCCAGGCCCATCTCGATCTGCCGGTAGAAGAGCTGCTTGCCCATCGCGACCGCAACCGGCGACTTGGCGAGTATCGAGGCGCAGAGCCGGCCGAGCTCGGCGTCGAGTTCGTCGGCCGGGACCACGCGATTGACCAGGCCGCGCTGCCTGGCGGTCTCGGCGTCGATGAAATCCCCGGTCACCAGCATCTCAAAGGCCTGCTTGCGCCCGAGGTTGCGCGCCAGCCCGACCCCGGGCGTGGAGCAGAACAGCCCGAGGTTGATGCCGGAAACCGCGAATCGCGCGCCCTGCGCGGCCACCGCCAGGTCGCACATGGACACGAGCTGGCAGCCTGCCGCGGTGGCGATGCCATGCACCCGGGCGATCACCGGCTGCGGCAGTTCGGTGAGCGTCATCATCATCCGGCCGCACTGGCGGAACAGCGCCTGCTGGAACGCCTTGGAGTCGTCAGAGCGCATCTCCTTCAGGTCGTGGCCGGCGCAGAACGCCTTGCCCGCGCCGACGCGGGCGGGGTGGCGACCCTGACCCTGAACCGCCCGACCCAGTTCAATTCGCTGTCGCGCGAGCTGGTGGCGGCGCTGCAGGCCGAGTTGGACGCGATCCGGGGCGACGCGTCGGTGCGGGTGGTGGTGATCGCCGGCGCGGGCAAGGCGTTCTGCGCCGGCCACGACCTGAAGGAGATGCGCTCGGACGACTCCAAGGCGTTCCAGCAGGCGCTGTTCCGCCAGTGCGGCCGGATG